>CAMBEX010000141.1 GCA_945865865.1 Bdellovibrio sp. ZAP7 | reverse complement strand
ACTGGGGAAAAAAGAAGCTCGCTTACCCCATTCAAAAAGAAACCCGCGGTCATTACACCTACCTGGCCTACACCGGGACTCCTGGTGTGGTTCATGAAATTGAGCGCAATTTGCGTTTGCATGAGCATGTGCTGCGCTTTTTGTCTGTTAATCTGGACAAAGAGTTCGACGCAGAAACCTTCCGCAAAAAACGCGCAGAAGGCCAAGCGGCTGCAAAGCGCCGTGAAGAAGAGCGTGAAGCTCGCCGTGAAGAGCGCGCTGCTGAACGCCGAAGTGAACGTGATTATGGCCGTGACTACGGTCGGGATCGCGGATCTGACGAGAGCGCTGAATAAGCGCTGAGCCGGTCATTTCATAACAATTAAACAGAGTATCTTTAATTAAGATTCTGAGGAGTCATTATGGCTTTCGAAAAAAGTGAAAAGTCGTCTTCACGTGATCGTGACGATCGTGGAATGGACAAAGACGCTGACGACCGTGGTGGTCGCCGCGGCGGCGGTGGTGGTGGCGGCGGTGGATTTCAGCGTAAGCGCGTCTGCCGCTTTTGCGCGGATCTCGAATTCGCAATGGATTACAAGGATGCGCGCATGATGCAGTCCTTTGTGACCGAACATGGAAAAATCGTTCCCCGCCGAATTTCCGGAAACTGCGCAAAGCATCAGCGTCATCTGACCACTGAAGTGAAGCGCGCCCGCAATTTGGCACTGGTTGGTTATGTCTCGATGGGCGCCTGATCGCCTCGATTTGCATTCCAGCCCGAATGAAAGTGAAAAGGAGCCCTCCATACAGGGGGGCTCCTTTGCTTTTGAGGGCCCAGGAGGTTCTATTTCTGGAACCCCGACTCCCCGAAGAATTCCGATTTGGATTCGGGTGTCTCCGTTTTTTCTAAGCGCCTTTCTGTTTTTGAGCGCTGTTTTTGCGGTTTTTGCGCCATTACCCATCTTATTTTTAAACTTAAAAAACGGTCGTAGGTGGGGTTGGCTTGCAATCCTCACCAATTCAGCGGTCGTAGGTTTTGGCGCCGGTAAAGTTAGCTTCGCGTTTTTTCTTATTTTCGTCGTGACCATAGCGGGCGGATTGCCTTGGTTGTTGCGAAAAAGAGTGCCGCGAAAAGTCCCAGAGCCCGTTTCGTTGGCCACCGTTGCAGGCAAAATGCTTTTGCTCATGCTGGTCGTCCTTCTCGGGGTGGTTGCCGCCTATGGCTGGCTTGAGCATGTGCACCCCTGGATCGCCCTTAAGGGCCAGATTACGCAGTGGATTGATGAAATGGGGCGTGCTTCCGTTCAGTCAGGAAAAAGCCTTTTGGACGGTGCTGATATTGATGAGTTTAAGTCAGGAGTTTTGGTTGAGCTGCCCGCAGCCATCGCAGTTTTTGCGATGGTCATGGTCTGGATCAATCTCACCACCCTGTTGCGGCTAAATCCCAGCGGGATTCGCGATCGACTCGGAGTTGAGCCCTTTTTCTTTCGGCATTGGAAGGCACCCCATTTTCTCGTTTGGCCGACGATTGCCTCTGGGTTCTTGCTGATTATCAGCGCGGGCGTCGCTTCGGATGTGGCTCTTAATGTTTTTAAGTTTTTGATGGCCGTTTACGCGATTCAAGGACTGAGTATTCTTAGCTTTGTTTTTGACGCATGGAATATTCGGGGACTCTTTAGGTCGCTTGGTTTTGTGGTTTCAGTATTGTTGATGATGCCTTTGCTGCTGAGTTTAGGATTCTTTGACCTCTGGTTTGACTTTCGAGGCAAGTTCAGGCAATCGTAATTTTCTTTCAAAGGAGCATAGTTATGCAGGTTATTTTGCGCGAAAACGTCGAAAATCTTGGACGCACGGGTGACATCGTTAAAGTTTCCGATGGCTATGCCCGAAATTTTTTATTGCCCCGCAACCTTTGCTTCATGGCCGACGCGAAGAACATCGCGGTCATCGAACATCACAAAAGATCACTCGAAAAAAAGCGCCTGACCCAAAAGTCCGGCTCCGAAGAGCTTGCAAAGAAACTTGCTGACTTTTCATGCACGATTTCCCGCAAGGTGGGCGAACACGACAAGCTCTTTGGCTCTGTCAGCTCAGGCGATATTGCTGAGGTCTTGAACGCCGCAGGCTTTGCTGTTGAAAAGCGTTCGATTCAAATTAACGAACCCATCAAGACCTTGGGTGTTCATACTGTCGGCATCAAGCTGCAGTCTGAAGTCACCGCAAATCTCAAGGTTTGGGTCGTTAAGGCTGAGTAAGTTTCAATCCTAAAAAGGTAGGTAGTATGACCGGGGGAGAAAGCCGCTCGGAGGCACAGGCACGTTCTTTTGGCGGGCGTGTGCCACCACACAATCTCGATGCCGAAAGGTCAGTCTTAGGCGCCATTCTGCTTAAGAATGAAAGTATCCATCACGTTGTGGAACTCGGGTTGGACTCCCGGGATTTCTATCTCGATTCTCACCAAAAAATATTTGAGACCCTGCACTCGCTTTCGTCGCGCGGTGAACCGCTTGATTTCGTGACTTTGACCAATGCGCTTCGGGATCGCGGCTGGTTTGAGTCGGTCGGAGGTACCCCCACGCTGGTGGCGCTCACCGAAGACACATTTGCGATCGGGAACGTGGCTTACTATGGCGCAATCGTGCGCGACAAAGCTCTTGTCCGCCGAATGATCGACACCTGCTCTGAAATCACAGCAGATGGTTTTGGAAATGTCGAAAGTGTCGAGGGCTATCTAGACGAGGCCGAGAGCAAAGTTTTTGGAGTTTCGGACGTCAAGATCAGCAAGTCGTTCACCAAGATGCAGGACATCTTGATCCAGAACATGACCAAGATCGAAGAGCTTTCGAAGCGCCGTGAAGATGTGACCGGCGTTGCCACAGGGTTTAGGGATTTCGATCGGGTAACCACTGGACTTCACCCGGGACAGATCATCATTGTCGCAGCTCGCCCGGGTATGGGAAAAACCAGTTGGTTTATCTCAGCGCTTCAAAACGCGGCGGTCAGGGACAAAAAGGTCGTTGGCCTGTTTTCACTCGAAATGTCGAAGGAGGAACTGGGGTTTAAGTTTCTCTCCGGAATGTCGAAGATCGACTCACGCAGACTCAAGATCGGTAGGCTCCAAGATCGAGATTGGCCGCGCCTTGCTCAGGCCGCCGATGAACTTGCGAAATCGAAGATCTTTATCGATGACTCCGGCGCCGTGACCGTGATGGACATTCGCGCTCGTTGCCGACGGCTCCTTTCAATGGAAAAGAGCCTCGACCTTGTCGTGGTCGACTACCTTCAGCTGATGAGCGGATCAAAGTCCTCAAAGAGGGGGGAGAATAACCGCGAGCGTGAGATTGCGGAAATCAGCCGCGGTCTCAAAGAACTCTCCAAAGAGCTCAAGGTTCCGATCATCGTGCTTTCGCAGCTGAACCGCAGCGTCGAGAGTCGGCAGGACAAGCGCCCGATGTTGCAGGATCTTCGTGAGTCGGGTTCCATCGAGCAGGATGCCGACATGGTGGTGTTCATTCACCGTGAGGATTACTACAACAAGGAAACCGAAAACAAAGGTATCGCTGAGATCATCATCGCAAAGAACCGCGCGGGTGAGCCCGGGACCGTTCGATTGGGTTGGCAGGGTGAGTATACGCTTTTTGTTAATCTCGCCGAGGACCCGTCCGGCGCGCCTGTTTATCCATCACGTCCACAGGACAAGGGCGATATTTCGCTCTGATGTTAGGAGTGGCAGTACCCGTGTCGCAGCCTGAAATTCTTTTGGTCACGCTGAACGCGCGTTACCACCACTGTTCTTTCGGGCTTCGGTATCTATTTGCAAATCTTCGCGAGCTTCAGTCGCGCGCCCGAATCGACGAATTCACCATCTCCCAGTCGTCGCGGGAGATTGCCGAAAAAATCCTGGCCTCGCGCCCGCGGATTGTTGGTTTCGGTGTCTACATCTGGAACACGAGTCAGACCGAGGAGGTCGTTTCCATCATCAAGCGAGTAAGTCCCGAAACTCTCGTGGTGCTGGGCGGCCCAGAAGTGAGTTTTGAGACCGAGACGCAGCGTCTGTTTTCGATCGCGGACTACACGATTTGCGGTGAGGCAGAGGTTCTCTTTTACGAGTTTTGCTCCGGCTATCTCGCCGGTAAACCCCTACCTACAGAAAAGAAAATCAGCGGGGAGCTGCCGGATCTTAAGCTGATCGCCTCTCCTTATTCTTTTTATTCGGACGAGGATATTCGACATCGCGTGATTTATGTCGAGGCTTCGCGTGGTTGCCCGTACAAGTGCGAGTACTGCCTTTCTTCGCTGGATAAGTCGGTGCGCGGTTTTGATTTGGATCTTTTTCTGGCTGAAATGCAGGGGCTGATCGACCGAGGCGTTCGCCAGTTTAAGTTCGTGGATCGCACTTTCAATCTCAGTGTTGCGACCAGCACACGCATCTTGCGGTTTTTTCTCGAAAGGATGGAGTTCGGGCTTTTCGTTCACTTTGAGCTCGTGCCAGATCGGCTACCCATCGAGATTCGTAATTTGATCACACAGTTTCCGCGGGGATCACTCCAGTTTGAGATTGGGATTCAGACATGGAGCCCTGAAGTTTCAAGACTCGTGAGTCGCAGGCAGGACTATTCTCGCATTGTCGAAAATTTCAAATTTCTCAGAGAACATACGGGCGTTCACACACATGCGGATTTAATCGTAGGGCTGCCGGGTGAGACTTTGCCGAGTTTTGCCAAAGGGTTTGACGCCGTGAGCGCGCTTGAGCCGGATGAAGTTCAGGTGGGACTGCTGAAGCGGCTCAAAGGAACCCCCATCTCGCGCCACGATGAGCCTTTTCAGATGGTTTATCAGGAGCATCCGCCTTTTCAGATTCTCAAAACATCTACGATGGATTTCGCGACGATTCAGCGGATGACTCGCTTTTCGAAGTTCTGGGACTTGATTGCCAATAGTGGAAACTTCGTGAGTTCGATTCGGATCTTGCGCGACCTGGCCTGCCGCCGGCCTGACTCATCCCTTTTCGAATGCTTTATGGAACTGAGTGAAATGCTTTCGATGAGGCATGCTCAGACTCACGGAATTGCGCTTCAGAGTTTGGTTGAATCCGTGTGGGTCTTTCTCACGCAAAACTTGGCCTTGGATGAGGGTCTTGTTCGTGAGGCGCTGATTGAGGACTACACGGGTAGGGTTAAGCGGGATTTGCCGGCGTTTTTGCGCTCCAAGGGCGCCGGAAGCCGGGAGCAGCACCGCCAGGCGGCCTTACCCGCGGGCCAGATGGGGGGGGCGCCACAAAGGCAGCGAAAACACCAGGCTGGAGCCCGGTCCGAGGTCGTGCAATAGCTTTAACTGGCTGGTTTTAAAGGAATTTATAAGTCTGACAAGGGGTTAAATAAAGCCTGACTTTTTTACATGCCCGTTGTATCACGGGCGGCCAATGCGAAGCGCTATCCTTTCTAAAATCATCCTGACGGCAGTTTTGTGCCTATCGACCACGGGCTGCTGGTCCAGTATTTTTGGCGATGGCCGTGACTCAACGCTCGCCAAGGAAAAACGCTACCGCAAGATCAATCCGGACTGTTCCCATATCGATCTCATTCACAGTGAAGTGAGCGTTCCGCAGTTTCGTGAGCTTCTCCACTGTTTCAATTCGCGCGGAGGTCTCGAGGAAATTGAAAACTTGGTCTCCAAGCTTTCTGATGCGGAACTTTTACCTCTGGTGCGGGTTGGAAACGAAAAGGCATTAACGAATCCCCAGTTTCTTTTTGAATTCCAAAAATCATTTGAGTCTTGGAGCGCCAGCGGAAACGCGGGGCCGATGCTAGCGGCCGTCGGTAAGCCCTTCGAAAATCCGGAGTGGTTTTCAAGTCTGCTTGCGCTGATGAGTCGCGGAGACCCAAAACTTTTTGATGCGCTTAAACTTGTTGGCGAGAAACTGACCGACGCTAATATTGCGCGCTCCTTGGATGTCTTGCTGACGATCGTGGATTCGCCGGCCTTTGCCAGTATTCAAAAGGAATTGAAAGAGCCCAGCTTAACTCGGCGTGGGTTGGATCAAGTAGCTGCCGGAATTGCCGCTTATTTTCGATTGCAGCGCGCACCTGGCCGCGTCGAGCTGGATCGTGCTTTTTTGAGCGCGCTGGCCAGCGGTCAGTTGTTTAGCGCGTTTGATTCGTTTGCAGAGCTTGTCGCTCCTTCTGCTACCGGCACTGCGAATATTCGCGAATATGTGCCACGTATGGCGGCGCTCATGAACTCAACGCTTAAGCCGCGGCGAGGGATTTTCGGAACCATTTCGCGTGAGGCTCCCGTCCTTCAAGATCTCATGTCGCAGGTCAACGGTCTGCATGGTCCGATTCGTTGCATGAAGGGTACGCAGACCATGCCTGACGGTGTGGTGTATGTCATAAAGGAGCTTGCGAGCCGCGAGACTGCCAATATCGACTTGTTTCTCCGCAGAAACAATTTGCTGACCATGGTCACCATGAATTCGCTTTGCGAGTTTCCACCCGCATTGGCTGACTACTATTCTGCCGTTTTTGAATTAGCCTCGCTTGATACCGTTTATACGGCGACCGACTTTGTTAAGGCGTTTTATAAAAACGGTCTTTCGACGCTGGTCGTGGATACGCTGGGCGGCCAGGGCTACGAGTGGGGCGAGAAGCCCAAGCCCATGTCGCCTGTTGCAGAATTAATTCCTGCGCTTGCGGAACTTTCAGAGCGGGGCGGAATGGAAGATCTGCTCTTGCTTCTGGCTTCGATTCGTCCCGAGGATCGCGAAGACTTTCGCGCAATGGCGGCGTTTTTAGTCGCTCCTCAAAAGACGCTCGAGGGGCGAAGTGTCTATGACGCGTTGGCCAGTACGATTGCAAACTCAGATGC
>CAMBEX010000140.1 GCA_945865865.1 Bdellovibrio sp. ZAP7 | reverse complement strand
TGCCCTACATCAGCAGCTCGATCATTTTTCAGCTTCTCACGGTCGTTGTACCGAAGTTGCATGAGCTACAGAAGGAAGGCGAGCAGGGCCGAAAAAAGATTACCCAGTACACCCGGTACGGCACAGTCCTTCTTTGTTTGGTTCAGGGTTACGGAATCGCGGTCGGACTGGAGCAGTATAACAATCCTGCTGTTGTCACTAATCCGGGGATGGAGTTTCGGCTTTTTACCACGCTGACTTTGACTGCCGGCACGGTTTTCTTGATGTGGATTGGCGAGCAAATGTCGGAGCGTGGAATCGGCAATGGGATGTCGATGATTATTTTCGCCGGTATTGCCGCAGGTATTCCTAAAGCCATTGGAAATACCTTTGCAATCTATCGTTCGGGCGATCTCAGCTTTTTTAAGATCCTGCTTGTTGTTGCGGTGATTTTGGCGACCTTTTTTGTGATTATCTTTGTTGAGCGGGGTGCCCGTCGTATCCCAATTCAGTATGCCAAGCGAATTGTGGGTCGGAAGGTTTACGGCGGACAAAATACCCATCTTCCGCTTAAGGTGAATACCTCCGGGGTGATTCCTCCCATTTTCGCTTCGTCTCTGTTGATGTTTCCTGCGACCTTTGCGACTTTTTTTCCGTCACCGGTGGTTCAAAAGTTGACCTCGCAGCTTCAGCCTGGCGGTTTGTTTTATGACATCCTGTTCGTGGGGCTGATCATTTTCTTTTGTTACTTTTACACGGCTGTTTCGTTCAAAACTGAGGATGTTTCCGAGAATTTGAAAAAGTATGGCGGGTTTATTCCTGGAATTCGTCCAGGTCAGCCCACTGCGGAATACATCGATTATGTCTTGTCTCGGGTTACTCTTGGCGGCGCAATTTATATTTCCGCAATCTGTGTGCTTCCTACACTGCTGACCCAGACCATGAAGGTGCCATTCTACTTTGGTGGCACTAGCGTTTTGATTTTGGTGGGCGTTGCAATGGATACGGTCGCCCAGATTGAGACTTTCCTCCTAAGCAGGAACTATGAAGGGTTCCTGAAGCACACTCGGATCAAGGGTCGCACGGCCTATACATGATCGTAGTTCTTCTTGGCCCACCGGGCTCCGGAAAAGGGACGCAGGCTAAGCGTCTCGTGAGCGAACGCGGTTGGCCGCAGCTGTCGACGGGCGATATGCTCCGAAGTGCGATTGCGCAAGGAACGCCGGTTGGCATTGAAGCTAAAGGATTCATGGATCGCGGCGCTCTTGTCCCGGACGAGGTTGTAGTGAAACTTATTGCGGACCGTACGCGGGCGTCGGATTGCAGTGCTGGATTTATTTTGGATGGGTTTCCGCGGACCATTGCTCAGGCTCAAGCCCTCGATGAGATGCTTGTTCTACGTCAACTCAAGGTAAATTGTGCGATTCAGTTTGAGATTGGGGACGACTTAGTGGTTCGTCGCCTCTCAGGACGTAGGACATGCGTTGCTTGTGGTTCAATGTACCATTTAGAGACCCTAAAGCCTGCCCATGCAGACGTTTGCGATCAGTGCGGTGCCTCGCTGATTCAGCGTGATGACGATCGCACGGATGTGGTTTCCAAGCGACTGTCTGTTTACCATCATCAGACTGCGCCCTTGGTCGATTATTACCGCCGAGCGGAAAAATTAACCGTGCTGAACGCTGGGCAATCTCCCGCAGCAGTGACCGAGGGGCTTTCGGTCGCATTGAGTTCTTGGGTAACTTGAAATGATTTCACTGAAATCTCCACGAGAAATAGATCTCATGCGCCGGGCTGGAGCCGCAGTCGCCTTGATTCTGCAGGAGATGATCGAGATGACCAAGCCTGGAATCTCGACGGGGGAGCTGGATCGCTTTGCCGAGTCCCGCTGTAAGGACTTGGGAGTATTACCTGCTTTCAAGGGTTATCATGGGTTTCCGGCCTGTGTTTGTATTTCGGTCAATCACGAAGTCGTTCACGGGATTCCATCGAACAAGAGGATTCTCAAGGATGGGGATATCGTAGGATTGGACTTTGGCGTGAGCTTTGATGGCTGGTTTGCTGACTCCGCTAAGACGATTTCGGTGGGTAAGATTTCGGCATCAGCTCAGAAACTCATGGACGTCACAGAAGAGGGCCTGCGCAGAGGGATTGCCGAGGCATGCGAAGGCAAAAGGATTTTTGACATTGGCCATGCGATCCAAAATTATGTTGAACCCTTTGGATACGGCGTGGTAAGGGAGTTCGTCGGTCACGGTATAGGCAGAGCCCTCCATGAAGAACCCCAGGTGCCGAACTACGGCCCCAAGGGGAAGGGATTGGCTTTGAAAGTGGGAATGGTCATTGCGATTGAGCCCATGATCAACGCTGGAAGCCATGAGGTGAAGGTCTTGAGTGATGGCTGGACGGCTGTCACGGTGGATCGCTCACTTTCGGCTCATTTCGAGCACACTGTGGCTATCACTCCAAATGGACCTCAAATCCTGACGGTGGTGTAAGAGTTTTGGTTTCTGAGCTCTGCGGCCCGGAAGTTTCGGATTCTGCGAGTTTGGATCTAGTTTTGTTTGAGTGGTTTGAATGTTTTTGAAAGATTTTGTCTGCGATCGGGTCGTACTCGAAATCTTTCAGATGAAGTGGTGAAGAACACGAGGCGGTTATGAAGGTTCGTGCATCGGTGAAGAAAATTTGTGACAAGTGCAAGGTGATCCGGCGTCAGGGTGTTGTGCGTGTGATTTGCGAAAATCCTCGCCACAAACAGCGTCAGGGTTGATCAACTGAAGTGAAAGGAAGGTAAACGTGGCTCGTATCGCGGGGGTAGATCTCCCACGTAATAAGCGGATGGAAGTGGCTCTGACCTATATTTTCGGTATTGGTCGGCCAATGGCAAAAAGGATTTTATCTGAAGCGAATGTTTCTTTGGATAAGAAGACTGACGTTTTGACTGAGGCGGAAGTTGCTAAGATCAGAGAAGTGATTGATCGCTCCGTAAAAGTCGAAGGCGATCTTCGTCGTGACATTAGCTTGAGCATCAAGCGCCTGGTCGACCTGGGCTGCTATCGCGGAACCCGCCATCGTAAGGGGCTTCCTGTGCGCGGTCAAAGAACGCATTCCAATGCACGTACTCGCAAGGGTCCTGCAGTTGCGATTGCCGGTAAAAAATCCGTTAAAGCGATGAAGTAACGAGAAGGTTTATGTCCGAACAAAAAACTGAAGCTCAGCAAGTAGAAAAGAAGGAAGCAGCTGCTGCGACCGCAGCGCCTGCTACCGAAAGTTCCCTCATTAAGCGTGTTAAGAAAGGCAAGAAAAACGTCGCCAATGGCTGCGTTCACATTCTTTCGTCTTTCAATAACACAATCGTGACGATCACGGATGCAATGGGCAATGCCGTCGCCTGGTCGACTGCAGGAGCCAAAGGCTTTCGTGGATCACGGAAAAATACTCCGTTTGCGGCACAGGTCGCTGCGGAAGACGCAGCCCGAAAGGCTGCCGAAAATGGTATGCGCTCCGTCCAAGTATTTGTGAGTGGACCTGGGGCAGGTCGTGAAAGTGCTCTTCGGGCGCTGTCCGCGGCTGGTTTACGCGTCACCTACATCGAAGATGTGACTCCAATTCCTCACAATGGTTGTCGTCCTCCGAAACGGAGAAGGGTTTAAGTCATGGCTCGTTGTATTGGTTCTGTTTGCCGGCTCTGTCGCCGTGAAAATCAAAAACTCTTTCTTAAGGGTGATCGTTGCTACACAGAAAAGTGTGGATTCGAACGTCGCGGTTATCCGCCTGGCCAGCACGGTCAGGGACGTATCAAGTTTTCTGAATACGGGCTTCAGCTTCGTGAGAAGCAGAAGATCAAGCGTATTTACGGACTTCTTGAAAGCCAATTTCGCTCACTTTTCGAGCGTGCAGATCGCATGAAGGGCATTACTGGCTCCAATTTGTTGTCGATGCTTGAGCGTCGTCTTGACAATGTGGCTTATCGCTCTGGTTTCGCGAATTCGCGCACCGAAGCTCGCCAGCTTGTTCGTCACGGACATTTCACCGTGAACGGAAAAAAAGTGAACATTCCTTCTTATCTCATCGACAAGGGCGACGTGCTTGAGGTCGAGGAGAAAAGTCGTGGTGTAACTCGCATTGCAGGCGCTCTTGAATCAGTCAAGAGGCGCGAGATTCCGCAGTGGCTCGAGTTGGACTCTACTGCTTTGAAAGTTCGTGTTCGCGATCTTCCAGCGCGTGACGATGTGACTGCGCCGATGCAAGAGCGTCTAGTTGTGGAATTGTATTCCAAATAAATAAACCGCAGCGAGAGCTGTTTGCTACAGGAAGTGGCAACTTCAGTCCCCGCATGGCTGCCCTAGAGTGGGTCGGCGAGGGGATGCAAGGAGAGATAAAATGGGCCTGTTAGAAAAAAATTGGCGTGATTTGATTAAGCCGAAAGCACTTGATGTCGACAAGGAGTCCTTGACGGCAACCTACGGCAAGTTCGTCGCTAAACCACTCGAGCGTGGATATGGTTTGACGCTCGGAAATTCGCTTCGTCGAGTGATGATGTCGTCTTTACAGGGGGCTGCAGTGGTTTCCCTGAAGATTGACGGCGTCGTTCATGAGTTCACCCCGATTCCGGATGTGAGCGAGGATGTTGCTGAGATTATTTTGAACCTGAAGGAAGTACGCTTTAGGCTTCATTCAGAGACTGCCACTGTTGTAATCGATAAGTCCGGTGCCGGCGTTGTGACCGCTGCGGACATCATTTGTTCCGAACAGGTGCAGGTTTTGAATCCCGATCAGCTCATCGCTACTCTGGGAAAATCGGGCAAACTGCGCGCTGAAATCAAGGTTTCACGTGGTCGTGGTTACCAGCCTTCTGAGACCAATAAGTCTGACGATTTGCCTGTCGGATGGATTCCAATTGACAGTTTTTTCTCCCCTGTTCGTCGTGTGAACTACTCGGTGACTCAGAGCCGCGTGGGTCAGCGTACTGACTTTGATAAGCTAACTTTTGAAGTCTGGACCGACGGATCTGTGATTCCTGAAGATGCAGTTGCACTGGGATCCAAGATTTTGAAGGATCAGCTTTCGGTGTTCTTGAACTTCGAAGAGGAGCCAGAACCTGTTGCGGAGATGAAGGAAGAGGGTTCGCCTCAGTTCAACCCGAACCTTTATCGTTCGGTTGAGGAACTTGAACTTTCTGTTCGTTCTGCAAACTGTCTCCAGAACGCCAACATCAAATACATCTATGAACTGGTTCAGAAGACCGAAGCCGAGATGCTCAAGACCAAGAACTTCGGCCGCAAGTCACTGAATGAGATCAAGGATATTTTGGGTGAGATGGGCTTGGGCCTCGGCATGAAGCTCGATGGTTTTGTTGCTCCTTCAACTCCTCCGAAGCCAGCTGATTCAGATGTGGATGAAAATCGCATCATGAATGATCGCTCTAAGGACGAAGAGTTTGAAGACTTGGGTGACGAAGACTAAGTCACTTCTGGGCTCATTATTTAGGTTAAGGAATTAGGAGTAAGTTATGAAACACGGCGTAGACGGTCGTAAATTTGGCCGCAACACCTCACACCGCGCAGCAATGTTCCGCAACATGGCTAATTCGGTAATTGCTCAAGAGCAAATCATCACGACGGTACAGAAGGCTAAGGAAGTGCGTCGCGTGGTTGATCGTTTGATCACGCTTGGTAAGTCGGGATCTCCGGCTTCACGACGTTTGGCTTTCGATAGAACTCGTGACGAGCTTGTTGTGAAGAAGCTCTTCACCATTCTCGCTGAGCGCTACAAGGGCCGCGCAGGCGGCTACACGCGCGTATTGAAGCATGCTGAGCGTCGCTGGGGCGATGGTGCTGAAGTGGCGGTGCTTGAATTGGTAGATCGCGCAGAGTTCGACCGTAAGCGTAAGGTTAAGGCCGCTGCCGGCGAGGCTCAGGCTGAGGCCGGAGCTCAGGGCAAGGACACCTTTTCGCGCTTTAAGAAGATCTTTAGCGCCAAGGGCAAGGTCAGCGGGGAAGGTAAGGCAGCCAAGGGTGCTCCTAAGGGCTCCACGGCGCGCAAGATTCCTAGCGGTGGCAAGGCAGGCGGAAGCAGTAGCTGATTCGCCACGGCCGGTAGCTCTTCGGTAAGTTAAGTAAAATCCCGGTTTTCTTGGGATTTATCTGGTTTAAAAAGTCAGCCTGTCTCTCTCCTCTAATTAATCTATAATTAGGGGAATGGAGACAGGCTGATGTTTTTTTGGGGCTACGACAGGGCAAAATTTAGCGACCCGAGCGGCGAACTCATTCGGAGTGATCTGGCGCGTACAGGGTTGAAGTCTGTAAGGCTGCCATTCCTAGCGTTTGGGCTCATGGTTTTATTAAGCGCTACGATTCTTGCGCCCGCCTTATTTGCAAGTGGTGCGAGCCCTGAGCTTCGCAAACCCGTGCGCCCCGTCCTTGAAAAAGACTGCGGACAGCGATGCGCCTATCGGCGGGCATCTGAAATCATTGCCCTTCAGGCTGCGTATATCGTTGAAAAGGTCTCAATCCTTCGAGATCAGGCGTTTTGGGATCCGAAACGAGACGGTAGAACGGGACTCAGGCCTCAAGGAAAAGATCTCCTTAAAAAAAATATCGGCCGCTTCTGTCAGGCAGACTCTCAGTGGCGTAGGGATATTCAGTTGTGTTGGAAGCGTTACGTGGAGTCGGCGCGACTGACTGTACTGAAACTCAAAACAGCTCAGAGCCGCAATTTCGATATGCAGGGAAAGCTTGCTGGAGGAGGGGGTGGGCAAAATCCAGTCATCGTCAGGCATTCACCCGAGCCGCCATCTGCTCCGTTTGTTCCGACCTTCGATGAAACTTGGGATCCCTCCTATCAAAAGCTGAGTCGAAAATTTGATCCGGCAACGGACGAGTCGTATTACGAGTGGGTGACTGCAATGGATGTGGCAGATCGCCAGGAACCGCTCTATCGGCCCGCGCGGGAGGATTTTGCAGTGGTGGATCAGGTTGCGCGGGACCCGAAGGCAGACAGTGCAAATA
>CAMBEX010000139.1 GCA_945865865.1 Bdellovibrio sp. ZAP7 | reverse complement strand
CCCTTACAGTGACCGCCTATTCGGCGGGGCTCCCACGGCCGCGGTTTTTCTTAAGTGATCGAACGCAGCGGCGAAAGACTCTGCTGCTCTTGTCGGGGTTTGTGGCTCTCGGAGCGACGGGCGCATTGACCGCATTGGGAGATACCCTTTTTAGACCCTCGAGTTTGGCGGCTGGAATCCTGAGCGATTGGGGTTCTCAGTCGCACTTTTTAGAAAGACTCCGAATTCTTCACCCGATCCTCGCACTCGGCTGGGTTGCTGCGATGATTCCGTGGCTGCAAACGCAGGCGCTGGGTGGAGCTAAATTTAAGTTTCTATCGCGATGGGTCCTGATGCTTTTGGTGGGCAACTTGAGCTTGGGGCTTTCGAATGTATTGCTTTTAGCGCCCCTTGCGCTGCAAGTCGTTCATCTCCTGGTAGCCAATTTGATCTGGATTTTTTTGATCGCGCTCACGAATGAAGCCGCGACTGCAGATTCGGTGTGGATCGGTGAAATCAAGAGTGATGAATTAAGTCAGCTTGAGTGGATTTCAAGAAATTTACCTCCAGATGATTTATTGATTTCACAAGGCAACCGGCCTCATTGGGACGGCGTGGAGGTCGTTGCGTTTATCGGGACGTGGTGTGGCGACACGCACGAGCAATTGCCCGGATTTCTTCAGATCTTGAAGTCTGCTGGATTTCCAGAAAATCAACTCAAGATCATCGGACTTGGGCGCGACAAAAAGTTCGGTGACTGGACTGAGCGGTATGCGATTGCCAGGCTCCCGACCTTTGTGGTTTCAAGAGGGCGCAAGGAGATCGGACGGATCGTGGAGTCGCCGGTGGTTTCGCTCGAGGCGGATTTGCAGCGAATTCTCGGACAGAGCTGAACGCGCAGCTTGAGTCTCTTTAGATTTTGATTAAAGCGCAGCCATCATGAGGCGCGATTGACGCTGCTCGGAAGCGAGCTTGCGACCTTCGCCGCGCAGCTTAGAGGCGTTTTCCTGAATTCCGACCACATATTTTTTGACCTGTACGAGCTGTGCACGTTCAGTGGTGGTGAGCTTGCCGTAACGGGCAGGTCCCATATTGTAGGCAGCCAGGAAATGAGTGGAGGTCTTGTACCTGACGCGCAAGTAAGACAGGTAATGCACTCCTAGGGTCAGATTGGTGAATGGGTTGGAGAGGTCGAGTTTTTTGGATGAAAACTCGATCTTGTTTTTACGCGCAATGTAGTCGGCGGTTGCAGGAAGTAACTGCATGAGGCCAATGGCTCCAGCGCCCGAAACGATGTCATGTCGAAAAGTGCTCTCGTGGTGGACCAAGGAGAGAATAAACGAAGGCTTAAAGTTTTCTTTCTTGCAGAGTTTGACGAGATGAATGGCCAAGCTGCGCGTCAGGGACTCGGGTGAGCCCTTCATTTTCTTTTGCAAGAGTGCATTGATTTCTGCAGCGCTCAGGTCACCTTTGATCGAGACGGCGAGGGCCGAGTCATCAAAGAGATAGCTCGCTTGGGGCTGCGAGCCGACACGGGATGCCGCGTCGCTCACGTGTTGAGAGTTCAACACAAGTGCCGTGATTAAAGCCAAAAAACCGAGTTTTGCGTGCCGAGTGTACTGCATAGTTACCGGCTAATAGAGCAGGGGACGTGCCATCGGAAGCACGCCTAACATCTCGGTGTCACGGCGAAATAAATGACACAGTCAGATTAGACACATGACCGGCGTTTGACAGGTGTTCAGGGATTGGGCGTCGACCTCGGGGGTCGCTTAAAGCCAGCTTCGGATTTGGTGCAAAATCGAAATGACGTTCAGCGGTTTCGCGAATGCCGCGAACTTGTCGGAGCGTGAAAGTTTTTTGAGAAGCTGGACGTTCTGAGGACTGTGGAGCACGGGATTGAAAACGATGATCGTGTGGGGCTTGGTCGATTTCGTGTTGATGAACCGAAGGCAGTCGCCCCATTCCTCGGATCCGTGCCGGTCCATATCAAAGACCACGAGATCCATCGAGTTGAGCCAGATTTCTCCCATTCCATCGGGATTCACCAGTTCGCGCACCGAAAGGTCATGGAGCTCAGACTTGGGGCCTTGGCTGAAAATCATTCGCAGAGCGTTGTCGTGATGGTCTTTCGCAATGAAACCTATTTTTTTGGCCACTTGTTTCGGAACGGTCAAGTCCTCGACGACCGAGTCCTGACGTTGCCTGACGAAGTTGTCGAAAAGATCGCGCATGGAGATCACGCCAAAGACGTGGGTCATACCCGTACCGTCTTGGTAGACGACCGGGAGGTGGCGAAAGTGATGAGCCAGCATGATGTTTGCCGCCTGATTGATCTCGTAAATCGTAATCGTCTGGACCGGCTTGGTCATGATCGTCGCGATGGATTTTTCCCAATGGGCGCCGTGCTGGATCTCGTCGATCCACTTGAGCAGGTCGCGCTCTGTAAAAATCCCTTCAAGCTTGTTTTGGTTTTCGTAATCCATGACGAGAATTGAGCCGACGTTGTTTTCGCGCATCTTGCGAACCGCATCGCCGATCGTGTCGTTGGTCGTGGCGACGATCGCCACAGAGGGACGGATTCCAAGAGTCAGGTCTGTAGGAAGCGCCGCCTGCGCTCGGTCTGGACCGCTTGATTTTGGTATTTTGGTCATGGGCCCGCCCGCCTGATTGTTCACTCCGCACCTGAACATCTATGCGCCTTTGAGTGTAGCGAACTGAACAAAGGGTTCAAGCGCGGTTTGACCGGCCGCGATCCTGGGTCCACGACGCCGCGCGTATTTCAGTGCCCCAAAAATCAGCTTATAGTTGTGCGATCATGAAAGCTTTGTGCGGTTTCAGGTCTCTGCTTCAAATTGTGAGCTTTGCGCTTTGCGTGGACATGGTTTTGACGCCCACTCCGGCGCTGGCGCATGGGGGTGACGATGTTGCCCTCGAAATGATCGATCCCGCGCCTCGAACATCAGGCAGGGTCGAGTTGGCCTTTCGTCTCGAGCAGCAGGAGGAACATCGCTGGCTCTCCGATCAGGATCTTGCAATCAGTCATGAGCGCAAACTGCATCTCTTCTTATTTGATCCCGCGCTTTCTGAATTCAGACACATCCATCCCGAATTTTTAAACGGCGCCTGGCGGGTTTCGACTGATCTTGCTGTGAATGGAAACTATTGGATTTGGGCGCAGGGAGAAATCGCAAACGGTGGGGGAGAGTTTACCGCGGACTCACGACTTGAAGTGCAGGGCGGCGCAACCGCCAATCCTTTGCCGCCTGTCCTAGGTGATATTCGAAGCGGCGGGGATGGGGCTTCGCAACTCAGCCTCTCGCGGCAAAAAATTAGGCCACTCACCAGCATCATGCTCACGATGACTTTTTCACGCGCCGATGGTTCTGCACCCGAGCTGACTCCTTACTTAGGTGCGATCGCCCATGTGGTTGCGGTTCCAGTCTCAGGCGACAAAATACTGCATGTGCATCCGATGTGGCATGCGGATCAATGGATGATTCACACGACGTTTCCAAAAGCGGGTGATTACCGCCTTTGGGCGCAGTTCGTGGACGCAGGCGTGCTCAAGACCGTCCCGCTCTCCGTGCATGTGGAGTGAGGTTTAATTACCAGCCCAAAACGTAACTGAAAATCAACGGAGCAACGATTGTCGCATCGCTTTCGACGATGAATTTCGGCGTATCGATGCCGAGCTTGCCCCAGGTGATCTTTTCGTTCGGAACTGCGCCTGAATACGAACCGTAGCTCGTGGTCGAATCCGAGATCTGGCAAAAGTAGCCCCAGAGGCGCGCTTGAATTCCGAGATCTTGATGGAGCATCGGCACGACGCAAATCGGAAAGTCACCGGCGATTCCGCCACCGATCTGAAACATTCCGAGCGAAGTATTTTTGGTGATGCCCTGATAAAATTCAGCAAGCCAGGTCATGTACTCGATCCCGGTGCGAACGGTGTGAACGTTTTTGACGTCTCCACGCATGACGGCGCCAGCAAACATATTGCCGAGGGTCGCGTCTTCCCAGCCTGGAACAATAATCGGTAGATTTTTTTCCGCAGCGGCGATCATCCAGCTGTCTTTGGTGTCGATCTGGTAATACTGCTTGAGTTTGCCGCTTCGGATGATTTTGTAGAAAAATTCGTGTGGGAAAAAGCGCTGACCGGATTGATCGGCGGCCATCCATTCTTCGGTAATCGCTTTTTCGATTCGGCGCATGGCCTCGCCTTCGGGAATGCAGGTGTCGGTCACGCGGTTCATATGGCGCTCGAGCAACTTCTGTTCATCTTGTGGCGTGAGATCGCGGTAGTTCGGAATCCGCTCGTAGTGATCGTGCGCGACCAGGTTGAAAACGTCTTCTTCGAGGTTTGCGCCCGTGCAGCAAATGAGGTGAACCTTATCCTGACGAATCATCTCGGCCAGCGAAAGTCCCAGCTCCGCAGTACTCATCGCGCCCGCGAGAGTCACCATCATCTTGCCACCTTGATCGAGGTGTTTTGTGTAGCCTTCAGCTGCGTCCACGAGGGCTGCGGCGTTGAAATGGCGATAGTGATGCTTGATGAATTTTGAAATCGGTCCGAGCTGAGTGGTCATAGTCAGGGTGTCTAGCCAAGACGACTGACCCGGTCAAGCGCGCTTTTGCGGTTCACGCTTCCTGGCTTGAATGAGTAAATAGAAATCTAAGGCGCATGGACATCCATGTCCCAACCCTGCCCACGCTTTCGGCATCCTGCCTTCGCGTGGGTAATGCGCTTAGGTTTCTATTTACTCACTTTGGCCAGGAGATGCGAACGCACTTACCGCGAGTCGAGCAGTAATTTCTTACCGAGCTTGTGTTTGGGCACATCGACGATCGAGCGCTTGCTCTCGGGTGAGCGCTTGAGTCCCGGACGTTGAGGTGAGCGAGAGTCGCCACTTCCGTAGTCCTTTTTAACGCCGCCTTCGACAGAGCGTCTGCGCTGGTCGTTTCGGTATTCGATCAACACTTCTTTGTTGCCTGGTTTGTGGGGCTGCAACAGTGCCTGCTGAATTTTGCGATCTTTTTGGTCTTTGGCGACATAGAGCGCCTCACCACTCATGGGGTTTACGCCTGAGTAATACATGGCGGTCGCAAGAGTCATGGGAGTTGGAATAAAGGCCTGCACCTGTTGCAGGTTCCAGCCTTTTTCCTTCATGTAGTCGTAGACCTTTTCCATTTTTTCGTGCGTAGTGCCCGGAAATCCGCTGATAAAATACGGCACGACGTACTGCTCTTTTCCGGCTTCTTTAGAGATTTTTTCAAAGTAGCTCACGAACTCGTCAAAGTTTTTGAGACCGGGTTTTTTCATGAGGTGCAGGACCTCATCATCCATGTGTTCTGGCGCGACTTTGAGGTGCCCACCCACATGATGCGTGATGAGATCTTTCATGTACTCCTGGCCCGCTTTTTCGTCGGCGATCGAAAGATCGTAACGAAGGCCCGAGGCGATGTGAATTTTGCGAATGCCCGGAAGTTTGCGCGCCTTGCGGAGCATCTCGACCTGCGGCGTGTGGTCCTTGTGCAGATGCGGGCAAACTTTTGGATGCACGCACGAAAGTTTTCGGCACTGAGATTGGATCTCAGTACTCTTGCAGCGAAGCTGGTACATGTTTGCGGTGGGGCCGCCGATGTCGCTCACGATTCCCTTAAATCCTGGAATGGTCGGGAGATTTCCGACTTCTTTTAAGAGGCTTTCTTCGGAGCGCGATTGGACGACGCGTCCCTGGTGCAGGGTGATCGCGCAAAAAGAGCAGCCACCAAAACAACCGCGGGTTGAGTTGACAGAAAATCGAATCATGTCAGCAGCTGGAATGCGCTGCTTGTACGAAGGGTGCTGTTCTTTGGTGAACGGGAGTTCGTAAACCGCGTCGAGCTCCGGCGTGGTGAGCGGAAGTGGGGGCGGATTGATGACCGCTGATTTGTTTCCGTGGTGCTGAATCAAGCGCTTTCCGTTGTAGGGACTCGCTTCAAATTCAATAAAGTAAGCCGCTTTTGCAAATTTTTTCTTGTCCTCGCGTACTTCTTCGAACGAAGGAAGCATGAGCCGCGGCTGAATCTCGCGCGCTTTATCGCGAGTGGTGTAATACGCGACTCCGCGCTGGTTGGCTTTGAGGTGATCGAGGGCGGCTTGCGTGGCTTCGTGCTGGAGAGTGACGGGGCCACCGATTGCGGCTTCAGCAGTTTTGAATGCTTCGACGAGAGCGCTGGTCGTGCGTTCACCCATTCCAAAAACGAGCAGGTCAGCGTTGCCATCGAGATCCATGAGTACGGACGGTCTGACTTTGTTTTGCCAGAAATCAAAATGCGCGAGTCTGCGAAGACTGACTTCAACACCGCCCACGATCACGGGAGTATCCGGAAAAGCTTCGCGTGCAAGCTGCGCGTAAGTGGCGGTGGCGTAGTCGGGGCGTCTGTGCCCCTTGCCGCCTTCTGAATACATGTCGTCGGAGCGTACTTTTTTATTGGCTGTGTAATTATTAATCATGCTGTCGACGGTTCCGGAGGAGACGCCGACAAAGAGCCGAGGACGGCCCATTCGCAAAAAATCTTGGGTGGTTTTCCACTGGGGCTGCGAAACGATTCCGACCCTGAGTCCCATGTTTTCTAAAAACCGGCCGAGGCACGGAATTCCAAACGTCGGATGATCCACATACGCGTCGCCGTTGATCAGTAAAACGTCGAGTTCGCTGTAACCTTTCCACTCCATCTCCTGGCGTGTGGTGGGCAAAAAGCGTTTACAGGCTTCGCGATAAACGGTGGCGTTGTTGATGGGTCCAGAATGCGGAGTGGAGGCGTGAACAGGCCCTGGTGCTGGCTTCTGGGAGCAAGGGGTGCCGCGTGTAGAATTCATAGAGTTTCGCTGAGATAGCTTATTTGACTTGGTGGGTCAAGAGTTGAGTCTGACGCGGATGCGAAACCAAAAGGTGGGCCTGTGGGTTTGCACAGCTAACGCAACACCTGACCCGTCTTACGATGTACCTCATTGGGAGTTCGGTAACCCAGACATTTCCGAGGGCGGTTATTTAGGCGCTCCTCGGCATGACGGATTTGATGAGGCG
>CAMBEX010000138.1 GCA_945865865.1 Bdellovibrio sp. ZAP7 | reverse complement strand
CACTTCCAGCAGTGGTTCACAAACAGCCCAGATGTCTGCGAAATTTTAGGATTGTTGAGTGAGAGATAAGTCCGCGGGTCAGGGCTGACACAGTTGTGCGCTGTCGGATGATTTGAGATAATCGAGCGACTAGGGTCCAGGGAAAAAATGAGTTCTCTGGAAAGGTTGTACTTATGCTGAATCGGGTGCATCAAAAATATTTGAACTACAAGCGCGCGCGTCCGCGTGGCGCGGCGATAAGAGTTTGGGTTTTTCCGTTGACCTTCTGGCTCCTGACAGGAGCCGGTTTTGGCGGAAGTCGTGGCTGTGCCGGTGGACCGGATGCGGGCACGACAGACTCCGCGAGCGGGAGTAGTGTTGTGGTCACTCCGGAAGAGACTGCGAACAACAGTGGCACGACCGCGGGCGGTTCAACGACGGGCGGCGGATCCCCTCCGGCATTCGTCACCCAAGGGTTGGCATTCCATGTTGATGCAGAAAAGGCGAATCAGTCCTCGGGTTACGAAAGCGGCAATTGTAGCTCTGCTTGGTGGGACCTCGTGAACTCCAATTATTCGGGAGGGCTTCTGAGTTTTTCCGGATGCAGCGCAGGGGTCAACGGATGGGATGGCAATGGTACGGCAGAGAATCCCAATCGGCTTACCTTTAACGGCGGTAACAATGCACTGAGTTTTGCCGATCATGCGGCGATCAAGATCACCGGGGCGATTACGGTTTCGGTTTGGCTGAAGTGGACCACGATGACGACCTTCAGCCCCATTGTGGGCAAGGGTAGGGATGGAGACGGAGGAAAATTCTTTTCGAACTGCGATACCTATACCTACGCTCTTGCTGCCAACAATAACTGGATGAGCTTGGGCATTGGCAACGGAACGTCATGTTCGTTTGTCTCCGCGTCAACGGCAGATTTGGTGAATGGCAAATGGCATCATGTCGTGGCCAACTGGGACGGAACAACCGCTGTCAATGGGCTCAAGATGTACTACGATGGTGTTCTCAAGGGCCAGGGACAGTCCACAATCAGTTCGATTATCGCAAGAGCCTCCGTATTGGCTATTGGCAAGGATATATCTAGGGGCGCCGGTTTCTCTTTTAATGGCTCCATCGCCGACATCGCCATCCACAACCGCGCGCTCACTGAAGCGGAAGTTAAACAGAACTGCGCAGCGCAGGTGGGGCGCTTCGGCGGGGCAAGCTGCGCTCCTTAGCGGGTGGGCGCGAAGGGCTTGTTCAGGTTAGAATAACTGGTCTCACTCCTAGGTGAATTCCTATTTCTTGGGCTTCTTTTTAGGAGCGCCCGAGCGCTCGATCTCAGTGCGCTTTTCAGCGACGCTCACTTTGCGTGCATCCTGGAGAATATTTTCGATCGCGACGATTTCATCTTCGAGATCCCACCTGGAGAGAGTTGAAAGCGCCACTTCCTCATGAGTCTCGGATTGCTTCATGCTGTCGTGGACCTTGAGCTTGTGTCTGAGGCCAAGTTGTCGAAGCAAAAGCAGTGTTTTAAGTTCGCGGTTCATCGTTGTGGGTTCACTTTCTGATTTGTTGTCTGAGGACGTAAGGCAGGATTCCACCGTGTCTGAAGTATTCGACCTCGTTCGGGGTGTCGATGCGGGAGAGAAGCGTGAGGGAACGGGTCGATCCGTCTTGCGAGGTGGCTTTCACGGTAACTTTCATTCCCGGTTGAATCGAAGCAATATTTTCGATGTCGAAAGTTTCATGACCGGTCAGACCGAGAGACTTTGCGCTCTCGCCTGAAAGAAATTGGAGCGGCAGAATTCCCATCCCGACCAGATTGGAGCGGTGAATGCGCTCGAAACTTTCAGCCATCACCGCGCGAATGCCAAGCAGCTTCGGTCCTTTTGCCGCCCAGTCACGTGACGAGCCCGTGCCGTATTCTTTTCCGGCGATCACCACGAGTCCGACTCCATCGGCCTGGTACTGCATTGAGGCGTCGAAGATGGACATCTGTTTTCCGGTAGGAAGGTGAGTAGTGACTCCGCCTTCAACTCCTGGGACGAGAGAGTTTTTGAGGCGGACGTTTGCAAAGGTTCCGCGCACCATGACTTCGTGGTTTCCGCGGCGCGCGCCATAGGAGTTGAAGTCCTTGGGTTGCACTCCGAGGTTCATGAGGTACTGACCCGCAGGGGTGGACTTGCTGAAGCTTCCGGCCGGTGAAATATGGTCGGTCGTGACGGAATCTCCCAAAAAGGCCAAAACGCGGGCTTTTTTGATGTCAGTGAGAGCGGCGGGAGTAGCCGTCATGTTGTCAAAGAAGGGCGGTTCCTTGATGTAGGTCGAATCTTTTTCCCATTTGTAGAGCTCGCCCGTGGGGACTTGGAGATTTTGCCAGTCCTCTTCGCCACGAAACACATCGGCGTAGCTTTTTTCAAATTGGGCCGCCGTGATAAATTTCGAAGTGTACTCGCTCACCTGATCAAGAGTGGGCCAGAGGTCTTTGAGATACACGGGCTGGCCTGCGGTGTCGTGTCCAACAGGATCATTCGCGAGATCGATGTTGACGTTACCCGCAAGCGCGTAAGCCACCACCAAAGGCGGAGAGGCCAGGTAATTTGCGCGAACCTGCGTGTGCACGCGCCCTTCAAAGTTGCGATTACCCGAAAGAACCGCAGCTACGGCAAGGTTTCCGTCAGTGATCGCTTTACTGATGTGGTCAGGGAGTGGGCCGCTGTTTCCGATACAAGTCGTGCAGCCATAGCCCACCAGGTGAAAGCGCAGGGCTTCGAGATACGGCATCAGGCCGGCTTGCAAGAGATAATCAGTGACGACTTTAGAGCCAGGGGCCAGTGAGGTTTTTACCCAAGGTCTGACTTGAAGGCCACGTTCGATCGCGTTTTTAGCCAAAAGTCCGGCAGCAATGAGCACGCTTGGGTTTGAAGTATTGGTGCAGCTCGTGATCGCCGCAATTACCACCGAGCCGTGGCAGAGCTTGTAGGAAATTCCGTTGGTTTGTTTGACAGGAACACAGTGACCGATCGAACCGAGATGCGCGTCGGGATGTTGGTCGTGAAGTTCGGGTGCAACTGAAATCGGGCTTCCGCCTTCGCCGAGCCAGCGATTGAGGGTGTCCTTGTCGAGCTTGGCGGCGTCTTCTTTCATAAGCTCAACCAGCGATTTGCGAAAAGACTGTCGAACCTGTCCGAGGGGCACACGATCTTGTGGGCGTGCGGGACCTGCGAGCGAGGGCTCGACTTTTGAGAGATCGAGTTCGAGCGTGTCGGTGTAATGGGGTTCCGTTTGGCCGGCGGTGTACCAGAGGCCTTGCTCTTTGTAATAGGCCTCGGTCAGGGCTGCAGCCGACGTACGTCCGGTGAGCTTGAGATAGTTGGTGGTTTGCTCGTCGACCGGGAAAATCCCGATCGTGGCGCCGTACTCAGGGGCCATGTTGGCGATCGTTGCACGGTCAGCAAGGCTCAGGTTGGCGAGGCCGGGTCCGAAAAATTCGACAAACTTTCCGACGACACCTTTTTTACGCAACATCTGTGTAACGGTTAGAACCAAGTCGGTTGCGGTGGAGGTCTGCGGGAGTTTGCCGGTGAGTTTGAAACCCACAACATGCGGAATGAGCATCGAGCAGGGTTGGCCCAGCATCGCGGCCTCAGCTTCGATTCCGCCGACTCCCCATCCTAAAACGCCGAGTCCGTTAATCATGGTGGTGTGCGAGTCTGTGCCGACCAGAGTGTCAGGATAAACCCACTCTTGACCATCGACAGTGCCGGTCATCGAGACATGCGCGAGGTACTCGAGATTTACTTGATGGACGATTCCGGTATCGGGCGGAACGACGCGAAAGTTTTTAAGTGCGCTTTGTCCCCAACGTAAAAACTCGTAACGCTCACGGTTGCGTTCGAACTCTAAATGGGCATTGACCTTGAATGAGGAGGAGGTTCCGTACGAGTCGACCTGCACGGAATGGTCGATCACGAGATCGACGGGCTGCAATGGGTTGATTGAGGCAGGATTTCCACCGAGTTTTTTGATGGCTCCCCGCATGGCGCCGAGATCCGCTACGCAAGGCACACCGGTAAAATCTTGGAGGAGCACGCGTGCCGGCATGAACTGAATCTCGTCCTGCGGTTCAGCTTTTGCGTCCCATTTTGCGAGTTTTTCGAGGACTTCTTTTTTGACCACGACACCGTCTTCTTGGCGAAGCAGGTTTTCGAGGAGGATCTTGAGGGAAAAAGGCAGTTTACTGATATCGTGGGTCTTAGCGAAGGCCTTCAGTGAGTGAAATTTGTATTTTTTTGCGCCAACGGTGAGCTCGGAAGCGGTGCCAAAGCTATTGAGATTTTGGGATGCCATAGGAGTGTTGTCCTTAGAGTTTTCATGAGGTTACTCCAAGTTTTAAACCAATGAAAGGGAGGATGCGGATGGAAAAAGGTGCGGCAAAAGTTGCAGTGGAGTCATCTGAACTTCACCGAACGCTTGGGCCTTTGATGCTCTGGGGCCTCGGCGTGGGTTACGTCATTTCTGGAATGTACTTTGGCTGGAACCTCGGGCTTGCCGAGGGAGGGCCCTTTGGATTTTTGGCCGCAACGCTCGTGGTCACTCTCATGTACGTCGCTTTTGTACTGAGCTACTCGGAGCTAGCCTGCATGATGCCGCGCTCAGGTGGCGCTTTTGTTTATGCGACGCGCGCGCTCGGACCCAAGGCTGGGCTTGTGACAGGGATCGCGCAACTCATCGAGTTTGTTTTTGCGCCGCCGGCGATTGCCGCAGCCATTGGCGCTTACGTCACATTGTTTCTTCCGTCGCTGAACCCCATGGTCGTCGCGGTCGCGGCTTACATTCTATTTACCGCGCTCAATATCTGGGGCGTCAAACAGTCGGCGATTTTTGAGCTTGTGATCGCGGTGATCGCGGTAGCGGAGCTCTTGATTTTTGCGGGAGTCGCCGGAGGGTCGTTTACTTTTGAAAAATTTTCTAAAAATCCGTTGCCTCATGGTTGGTGGGGAGCTTTTGCGGCGATTCCGTACGCAATTTGGTTTTATCTCGCAATCGAAGGTGTCGCTAATGTCGCTGAAGAGGCCAAGAACCCTCAAAAAGATCTTTCATGGGGTTTTAGTTCCTCGATGGCCACTCTTGTGGTGCTCGCCTTGCTCACACTTTTTGCTTCGGTGGGCGTGCAAGGCTGGGAGGCCGTGGTTTTTAAGCCGGGGACAGTGACTCCGTCGGATTCACCGCTCCCGTTGGCTCTCGCTCACGTCGTGGGTGAGGGGCACGTGATGTATCATCTCCTGATCGGCATCGGAGTTTTTGGTCTCATCGCATCTTTTCATGGAATTATTTTGGTCGCGGGACGCGCGACCTTTGAGTTGGGTCGAAGCGGATTTGCTCCGGCGATTTTAGGGAATGTTCACTCGACGAGAAAAACTCCCGCATGGGCACTTTTGTTCAATCTGGTTTTGGGTTGCGTGGCGCTCGCAAGCGGCAAGACCGGTGAGATTATCATCCTCGCGGTTTTTGGAGCCCTGACTCTTTACATTGTATCGATGACCTCGTTGTTGAAGTTGCGTAAAACAGAACCGGAGACTGCGCGGCCCTATCGGGTTCCGCTTTTTCCGTACGTTCCGCTCACAGCACTTGTGCTTGCAGTGATCTGCGCGGTCTCGATGGTCGTTTCGCAGCCGACGCTTGCAGCAGTCTATGCGGTACTGCTCGGTGCGAGTTATTTTGGGCTCGGTCGTTTTGCGGCAGCGAAAAAATGACTTCGGTTATTGCAGAAGCGAAAGCGCCTTGGAGGCCCACTGATCTTCAAAACGCGCGCGCGGTGTGGCACAAAGCGTGCGAAGCGGGCCCGCTTTCAAAGTGCGTGCGCTTCGCGCTGGCAGGTATTGGCTGAGGCGATTGAGTCCGCCCGGAAAGGTTTCGAGAATTCCGGCCAGTGCTCTGGAGTAGCCGACGGGTTTGGCAAGCTTTTCCCAGCCGTCAATCAAAGCTTGCGAGATTTCGGCGACTTCTTCGGGAGAAAGTGCGGGATGTTTTCCGACCCGTGTTCCCCATTCGTCAAAGAAAGGCGCGATCGGAAGCAAAAAGTCCTGACTCTTGCGAAGGCATTTGGGTGTACGAAGAGCAAAGTGCCGGTGATTTTCGTCGGCCATCATCTCTTTGTTGAGAGCGCCGGCTCGTGAAAGCGCATTGAATAACGGTGAGTTCTTGCGTGAGCTTTTTATTTCATCGCTTCCGGTTTTTCCGTCACCTGGATGTCCTGCTTTGTAAACCGCCTCGCGAAGCGAGTCTTGTGGGTGCAGATTCCACTGATCCATCACTCGATCGAGATCACCTAAATTATGCGCGATAAGTGTCGCTGCTTTGAGCAGGCCGATTCCGTCTCGAGTGGCTGCAAATTCCAAAAAGATACTGGCCTCGCGCTCAGTTTCTCGCACGATCAAAGCGGCAAGCTCCGATGCTTTTTCTGGGGCTTTACGCCTGAGCGCGCAGTAAGAAGCAGCAGCCACGCTAAACCATTCACCATGAACTCCTGAGAGAATGTTTCCGGAACGGGGCCCACGAACAAAGCGGGTTGAAAGCGCCGTAAAATCCCAGTCGAGAGATTTCACCACGGTATCTGCCATTGTGAGCAGGGTTTCGAGCTTGGCGCCGGGTTGCCAGAGTTTGTAACGAATCTGATTATCCACGTCCGTCGGAACAAAAGAGCTCACGGTTCCGTAGTGGGCACTGAGACAGAGTTCGAAATACCCCGAATGCGTGAGTTCAGCCGTGTCCGAGGTTGCCAGAGAAGCCGCGGTGAGCTGGAGGTTTTGTAGATGAGAGGCTGTGGAGCTGACCGAAAAATCAGGTTTCAACAAGAATGGGACGGTGTTGCGAACGAGCTCGATGAGGCCTTTAGGGGTGATTCCGCGCGGGACTTCCTGCCCGCGATTCGGAGCGCTGGGTGTGGGGGTGCCAGTCGGGGTCGAAATCGTTGGGGCTGCAGTTTCCGTCATGGGGCGTTATTATAGGGAGATCGCTCTGGAGGCAAGCCTCAAAATAGCCTCATGGTAGCTTTTAACCACTCGGACTTATGAGTGAATTTAAAATACCCGCCGAAAACAATCGGATATAGACGCGCCGCGTTGTTT
>CAMBEX010000137.1 GCA_945865865.1 Bdellovibrio sp. ZAP7 | reverse complement strand
TCACCGCAACAACAAGCAGGATCTTAAAAAAGCTGAGATCGCCGGAACGATAGATTGCAAAGGTATTTCCAATGGCTTTAGGTATACCTGCCGCAATACCGGCGAAAATAATCATCGACATCCCATTGCCGATTCCACGCTCCGACATCTGCTCGCCAATCCACATCAAGAAAACCGTGCCGGCGGTCAAGGTCAGCGTGGTAAAAAGCCGAAACTCCATCCCCGGATTAGTGACAACAGCAGGGTTGTTATACTGCTCCAGTCCGACTGCGATACCGTAACCCTGAACCAAACAAAGCAGGACTGTGCCGTACCGAGTGTACTGGGTAATCTTTTTTCTGCCCTGCTCGCCTTCCTTCTGTAGCTCATGCAACTTCGGTACAACGACCGTGAGAAGCTGAAAAATGATCGAGCTGCTGATGTAGGGCATCACCCCCAAGGCGAAAATACTGAAACGCTCTAACGCCCCGCCGCTGAAGAGATTGAACCAACCAAAAATGGTTCCCTTCATGTTTTCGAAAACTTGCTGAAGAGCCGCGCCATCCACCCCTGGAGTCGGCACATGTACGCCGATCCGGTAGACAGCAAGCATCAACAATACAAAAAGGATCCTTTTACGGAGTTCCGGGATTTTTACAATGCCGTCAGCACCTGACATGGAGTGAACGCTCCTCTTAAGCCACCCTTAAGTCGCCCACACGAATTCAAAAAACTCGGGCAAACACGGTAACCGTATAATCTGTTATTTTACTTTTTTGGCGCGAGGCTGAGCTGCAGGGATTGCAATCAGTTCAACCTTACCGCCTGCCTTGGTAATTTTGGCCAGAGCAGACGGACTCACGCGGTGTGCCTTAACAAAAAAGGCCTTCGTAATTTCACCGGTGCCCAGCACGGTCAAGCGATCATAACGTCCCTTGATTGTGTTGGTGGCAACGAGATTCTCCAAAGTCACTTCTTTGAACTCTGCGGTATCAAGCCTCTCAAGATCGAAAAGATTGATCACCGCATTAGTACGACGGGCAATATTTGTGAAACCGCGCTTTGGAATCCGGCGATAGAGCGGCATCTGACCGCCTTCAAATCCTGGACGAACACTGCCGCCAGAACGCGCCAACTGACCCTTATCACCCTTACCGGCGGTAGGACCATGACCTGACCCCGAACCGCGGCCAAGCCGTTTGCGCTTATGAGTTGCTCCTGGATGAGCTTTGATCGTATTTAACTGCAACATAAAACCATCTCCTCAAATCACTGCCCATAATAGACAGGGCCTAATCAGGCCTTCATTCAGCTCATCCTGAGCGTCTCGAATTTCCGCCTTAGCGGGTTTCAGCGATAACGCTGACCAAATGCAAAACCTTCTTGATCATCCCGCGAACCGCCGGAGTATTTTCAAGGGTACGAACCTGCTCACGGCGCTTAAATCCCAGACCATTTACGGTAGCACGCTGAGTTGGGTTGCACGCAATGGTGCCCTTTTTCAGCTGAATCGTAATAGTCTTCTTTCCTGCTCTCGCAGCTGGCTTTTTTTCAGTCTTTGTCGTCTTAGCGGCTGTCATAAATTACTCCTGGGCGTTTGATGCCAATGGATCAAAGAATTTCGCCCACCGTTTTACCGCGAGCCTTAGCAATTTCAGCAAAGCTTCTGAGACCCTCTAAGCCCGCCAACGTAGCACGGACCACATTATGTGGGTTGTCACGGCGAATAGACTTGGTCAGAATATTTTGAATTCCAGCCACTTCCAAAATGGCACGAACCGAAGAGCTTGCAATAATTCCGGTACCTTCTGGAGCCGGCTTCAAAAGCACACGGCTTGCGCCAAAATGGCCAAGAATTTCGTGTGGAATGGTATTGCCTTCCAGCGGTACCTTGATCAAATTTTTCTTAGCTTGTTTGCCAGCCTTCTTGATGGCTTCCGGTACTTCACCGGCTTTGCCAAGTCCCACTCCAACTTGACCCTTCTTGTCACCCACCACCACGATAGCTGCGAAACTAAAACGACGACCGCCCTTGACGACCTTCGCGCAGCGATTGATGTGAATCACCTTATCTTCAAACTCGGAATCTTCGTGCTGCGAACGTCCGCCCTGTTGTGGTTTTGCCATGATCGTCTCCTAGTTTAGAACTTAAGTCCGCCTTCGCGGGCAGCATCTGCCAGTGCTTTGACTCGTCCGTGGTAAAGGTAACCACTGCGATCAAAAACAATCGTGCTGATATTTTTAGCCTGGGCTCGCTTCGCAATGAGACTTCCCAATGCCTTGGCGCCCTCAATATTTCCAGTCCCCTTACCCTTCAGCTCAGACTCTAGTGTCGATGCTGAAACAAGGGTGATCATCTTCTGATCATCCAACAACTGGACTGAAAGACTTTTGTTGGAACGAAACACGGAAAGCCGTGGACGCTCAGCAGTTCCTTCCATGCGTGAGCTGATTCTGAGCTTGCGCTTGAATCGAACAGTCTGCTTTTTGCTCGTCTGACGACGGATTTTTGTAGCCATAATAATTCCCGTTTTATCGAGGGCGTCTTAGCCCCGTTACTTTGCGCCAGCAGCCTTACCCTGCTTGCGGATGATATGTTCACCCACATACTTCACACCCTTGCCTTGATAAGGCTCAGGCTTCTTGAAGGCACGAATTTTCGCCGCTACCATACCCACCAAAATCTTGTCTGCACCGGTCACAATCACCCTTGTGTTATTTTCGACCTTGCCCGTGATTCCAACTGGCAGATCGTACTCAACCGGGTGGGAATATCCCAAGGACATTGTGAGTTGATTGCCCTTCATCGATGCGCGAAAACCGACACCGACAACGTCAAGCTCTTTGGTGAAACCCACTGCGGTTCCGTGAACCATGTTGTGAATCAATGTGCGGGTCAATCCATGCAGCGCGGAAGCGTTCGAAACGCTTTCGTCGCGAGTAACCAGAATGGAACCGCCCTCAACCTTGGCAAGTACTCCGTGCGCGATCTTATGACTGAGTTTACCCTTTGGGCCCTCAACCTTGATCACGTCGCCCTTCACTTCAACTTTTACACCCTGCTGAATTTTAACAGGAACTTTTCCTACGCGAGACATAGATTACCAAACCTCACAGAGAATCTCGCCGCCCACTTTTTGTGCGCGAGCTTTGTTTCCAGTAGTCACACCCTGGGATGTCGAAATGATGGAGATACCAGCACCGCTCAAGGGGCGAGGAAACGTTTCGTAACCTGAGTACTTGCGAAGTCCAGGACGGCTTACACGCCGTAGGCCCTGAATCACGCTCATGCCCGACTCGGTGTACTTCAAGTACACCTTAATTACCGGCCGGCCCTCTTCGCGAATCAAGCGGAAGTTCTTGATATATCCCTCTTCCTTCAAGACACGAATAACGTTGGCCTTGAGTCGGGATGCGGGGATTTCTGTTTTTTCGTGTTTTTCACGAGTCGCATTGCGAAGTCGTGTCAACAAATCTGCAATCGGATCAGTCATACTCATATCGATATCCTCTTACTTACCAGCTGGACTTGGTAACGCCTGGGAGTTGGCCCTTCAGAGCCAAACCACGGAAACACAGGCGACACATATTAAATTTACGCATATACGCCCGAGGCCGACCACAAAGGGGGCATCGATTGCGCGTGCGCGTCTTGAACTTGGGCTTTTTCCCGATTTTTTCGCGTTTTGCTTTAGTAGACAAAGTCTAATCTCCTTATTCTCTGCGCTCGCAAAACTTATTTGCGGAAAGGCATACCCAGCTCAGCGAGCAGGGTACGTGCATGTTCATTGGTAGTAGCGGTTGTTTCAATCGTGATGGTCATCCCACGAACCTTATCCACCTTGTCGTAATTGATCTCTGGAAAAATGATCTGCTCACGAATGCCGAGCGAATAATTTCCACGACCGTCAAACGATTTCGCACTGACTCCCCGAAAGTCACGAACACGAGGCAATGCCACGTTCATCAAACGATCCAGGAACTCGTACATGCGTGCTCTACGCAATGTCACCATCACGCCAACCGCATTTCCCTGACGTACCTTAAAAGCAGCAATGGCCTTCTTAGCACGAGTCAATACGGGTTTCTGACCGGTGATCGTCATCACTTCATCCAGTGCGCTATCCAAAACCTTTGGGTTACCGACGGCTTCTTTAACAGCGCAATTAACAGTAACTTTCCTAAGACGAGGAACCTGCATCGCGTTTGCGAACTGGTGCTCCTTCATCATCGCCGGAATGACCTTAGTCTTATAGTGAACTGCAAGACGAGGAGTCTTGCTAGGCGAAGCTCTCGTCTCACCGACAGCAGCAATCTTGAGTCCCGAAGCTGACTCATCCTTGGCTTTTTTCGCCTTGGCTCGAGCAACATCGCCGGCGGCCTTCTTTGCTTCAGCCTTAGCCTTAGCGGCACCCTTTGCTGCGTCTACACCATCAGCATCATCTTTATTTGCTACCACGACATCATCTCCTTCTGTCCGAATTCACGCTGAAAACCGCATTACGCCTGATCAGGCGAGGTCTCACAGCGCTTGCAGACCCGAATCTTTGTTTTTGCTGCCGTCGTTGCGGCGACTTTTTTGCCCTTTTTAGGGGTCTTTTGCACGAACTTCGCTCCATGACGGGTACCGCGATTGCACTTCGTGCAGAACAGCAACACGTTGGAATAATGAAGCGAGAGCTCCTTTTCAACGATCCCACCCTGGGGACTCTGCTGAGTAGCCTTAGTATGGCGCTTGACCATATTAACTTTTTCGACGGTTACACGCTGGGTCTTTGAGTTTACAGCGAGCACCTTTCCGGTCTTTCCTTTTTCCTTGCCGGCAATCACCTGAACTTGGTCATTCTTCTTCAGCGACAATTTCTTATGTTCAGTCATCATCATAAAAACCTCACAGCACTTCAGGCGCTAACGAAATGATCTTTGTGAAAGCCTTGACACGCAACTCACGCGCAACTGGCCCAAAGATACGTGTCCCAATCGGTTCGTTCTGGGGGTTGATCAGCACAGCTGAGTTCGTATCAAAACGAATGTGAGTGCCGTCTCCACGGTTCACTTCCTTTTTGGTGCGAACAATCACAGCCTTCAAAACTTGTCCTTTTTTCACCTTGGCATTTGGGCTCGCAACCTTAACGGTGACGACAATAATGTCACCCAAGGAGGCATAGCGCCTCCGGCTGCCGCCAAGAACCTTGATGCACATGACAGACTTCGCTCCGGAGTTATCTGCCACGTCTAGTCGAGTACGCATCTGAATCATAAATAAGACTCCCTATTACTTAGACGCTCGCCTCGAGCGCTTGTCCCGCACGGCGTACAATTTTTTGAAGAGCCCAGCGCTTGTCACGACTCATTGGCCGCGTTTCAACCAAGCAGACCAGATCCCCAACCTTGGCTTCGTTCTTCTCGTCGTGTGCCTTAAAGCGACGGGATTGGGTCACATACTTCTTATACAGAGCGTGACGAACGCGGCGATCAATCTTTACAACGATCGTTTTCTGCATTTTATCGCTGACCACGGTACCTACCATAATCTTGCGTGTTGCAGCGCCTTTGGACTGAACAGTTTTCACCGCTTCGGTCTTTGGAGTCACTTCTTGTTTTCGCTGTACCGTTTTTGCGGGAGCGCTTTTTTTCTTCTCAGTCGCCATGTTTTCTACCTCTGATCTATGCCGGCCTTAAAACTGCTTAAGCCTTAGCGCCAGACCGTTGTGCTTCCTTCTGAAGGGTCTTGATCCGTGCAATGTCCTTGCGAAACCCCCAAAGGCTCGCTGTATTAGTCAACTGTCCAGTAGCCTTTTGCATACGGGCCTGAAATAGTTTCATTTCCGTATCTCGAAGCTGAACCGTCAGTTCGGTCTGGGAGAGTTCTCTCAATTGCTTTGTTCGCTTGTTTGCCACGCTCATTACCTCTTAAATCTTCAAACTTATAACTAATTCAGGCCTTAGCTGCCCTAGCAGCCTTTTTCTCGACCTTCAGTTGCTTTGCCTTCAAGACTGCAGCTTGCGCCAACGCCTCAGATGCCTTGCTAATGGGCTTGCAACTGACAGGAAGCTTGTTGTTGGCCAGACGAAGAGCTTCAAAAGCCTCCGCCTGTGTAATTCCAGCCATCTCAAACAAGAGACGTCCGGGCTTAATCACGGCCGCCCACTCTTCCACGTTTCCTTTGCCTGATCCCATTCGAGTTTCAGCAGGCTTCTTAGTGAGTGCCTTGTCAGGAAAAATGCGAACCCAAATTTTTCCGCCACGTTTCACATAGCGGGTCATCGCAACACGGGCGGCCTCAATCTGGCGAGATGTAATCTTGCCACACTCCACTGCTTGCAGACCAAACTCACCGAAGAAGATGGTTCCGCCGCGATCAGCACGGCCTCTCATCTTGCCCTTCTGCTGTTTACGCCATTTCACTCGCTTTGGTGATAGCATGGTAACTCCTTATGCCCCGGCTCCGGCCTGATTAGCCGCCTTAGCCTCAGTTGCAGCCTGTCTCTTAAGAGTCTGCGCCTCGCCGTGGTATACCCAGGTCTTGACGCCAATAACTCCATAAGTCGTACGAGCTTCAGCGGTTCCGTAATCAATGTTCGCTCGCAGTGTATGCAGAGGAACGCTGTCTTCACTGTACCACTCGGTCCGCGCGATTTCGGCGCCACCAAGACGGCCGGAAACGCGGATCTTGATTCCCTTAATTCCCTGCTTAAAGGCAGAGGTCATGCACTTCTTCATCGCCCGACGAAATGCGACGCGCTTCTCAAGCTGAGAAGCCACGTTCTCAGCGATCAAAACTGCATTCGCTTCAGGTTTTTTGACTTCGACGATATTCAGAAACACTTCGTTCTTGGAAAGTTTCTGAACCTCAGCCTTAAGTGTCTCAACCCCTGAGCCCTTTTTGCCGATCACGATACCAGGACGCGCTGTGTGAACATTCACTTTCACTTTGTTGGCGGCACGCTCAATCTCAATGCGGGCAATGCCTGCACCGTAGAGCTTGCTCTTCAGAAAACCACGCAGCCTGATATCCTCGTGCAAAAGACGAGCATAATCGCGCTTACTGTACCAACGGCTATCCCAGGTGCGGGTAATGCCTAGCCGAAATCCAATTGGATGAACCTTCTGACCCATTGTCTCGTCCTCTTAGCGTTCTGCTAAAGTCACACTGACGTGACTTGTTTTCTTATTGATTCTGAATGCCGAACCTTTGGCACGGGGACGAAATCGTTTCAAGATCGAACCCTGACCCACCAGAATGGTTTTGACGAAGAGATTATCGACGTCAATGGTCCCCTTCTGATTTGCATTGGCTGCAGCACTCTTGAGCAGCTTATGCAACACGCCAGCAGTACGCTTGCGCGGAG
>CAMBEX010000136.1 GCA_945865865.1 Bdellovibrio sp. ZAP7 | reverse complement strand
ACGGCCTTTTTGCATTCGTCGGCTTTTGGAGTCACGCCGTGCCATTCGATTTTGCCTTCCATGAATGAAACACCTTTGCCTTTAACGGTGTTGGCCAGGATAAAGACGGGCTTGGTGTTTCCTGATTCTTGGAGTGAACGCGCTTCACGATAGGCAGTCAGGATCTGACTGAAGTCATGACCGTTGATCTCGATGACATGCCATCCAAATGCGCGCCATTTTTCGGCAATGGGTTTGAGGGACATCACCTGGTCGGTGGGGCCGTCGATCTGTCCGCCATTGTTGTCGAGGATGACACAAAGGTTAGAGAGCTGAAATTTGGGCGCCGAAAGTGCGGCTTCCCAAATCTGACCTTCCTGAATCTCGCCGTCACCCAGGATGCAGTAAACGCGGCTGGATTTTTTATCGAGCTTGTAGCTCATCGCCATTCCAGCAGCGACCGAGAGTCCTTGGCCAAGCGATCCGGTGGAGGCTTCAACGATCGGGAGTCTCACGCGATCGGGATGGCCTTGAAGGCGGCTTCCCATTTTACGCAGGGTCATGAGCTCTTGTTTTGGAATAAAACCTTTTTTAGCCAGAACCGCATAGAGGGCCGGAACGGCGTGGCCCTTTGAGAGAACAAAGTGGTCACGGTCTTCAGGAAGTTGGACAGTAGAAACTCCGCGCATTTCATCAAACCAGAGTGCCGTGATGAGATCGATACAAGACAGGCTTCCGCCAGGGTGGCCGGACCTAGCCTCAGTGAGCATTTCGATGATCCAAATTCGGAGCTCGTTAGAAAGAGCCGCTAATTCATGGTGAGTCATGCGGCGACCATAGCACCAGAGTGGGCGTGCGGCTATCGGGTCGATGGAATTGTGGGGGCGTTTTATTAATAAAAACCAATCTTTGACTGAGTTTCTTAATCAGCTATAGTTGGTCCCCTATGACGCAAAAATGGTGGGTGCTGGCGGCGGTAGCTTGCGGCACATTCATGGCCACCCTGGACTCGAGCATCGTCAATATAGCGCTGCCCACTCTCACCAAAGAGTTGGGGAGTGATCTGGCCCGCGTCAAATGGGTCGTCATTGTTTATCTCTTTGTCATCAGCAGTTTGCTGCTTCCGTTCGGGCGCTTGTCCGACATCTATGGACGCAAACGCACCTTTGCCATGGGTTTTGTGGTCTTTACCGTAGGCTCCGTTTTCTGTGGTTTTGCTCCTGACTTAGTTTGGTTGGTGGTTTGTCGAATGCTCCAGGGTGCTGGCGCCGCAATGCTGATGGCCAATGGGCCTGCAATCATCACCGCGTCCTTTCCCTCGAGTGAACGAGGGACGGCGCTTGGGACCATGGCCATGGTGGTGAGCGCGGGGTTGGTGTCGGGCCCAAGCATTGGCGGTTACCTCATCACGCACATGGGTTGGCGAAGTATTTTCTTGGTCAATTTTCCAGTGGGTTTGCTGGGCGTGCTTCTCGTCTACAAATTTGTACGTTCTGATGTCATCCCTCAGACAAAACCCGTATTCGATTGGATCGGGGCGGTCCTTCAGAGCATCGTAATTATTCTTTTGATGCTGGTGATTGATCCTCCGAGCGTATCCGTATCTGGGGGTCAGGCGTTCGTCGTATCGCGCGTGGTCGTGGGGCTCTTGGCTTTGGTCTTTCTCTTTATGTTCATCAGGATTCAGGCGATGGTTCGTGCGCCGCTTTTTGATTTATCACTTTTAAAGATCCGCACTTTTTGGACCGCAAACCTAGCGAGCTTTTTAACTTTCGTCGCATACTCGGCGGTTTCAGTTTTAACGCCGTTTTTTTTAGAAGTGGTCCTCGGAAAGTCACCCGATAACGCGGGCCTCTTCATGACCGCCATTCCGCTCACTATTTTTGTCGTGGCTCCCATTAGCGGCAGACTCTCGGATCGATTTGGAAGTCAGGGCCTGAGTTTTGCGGGTGCACTGGTGGGTTCATTGGCGATGTTTGCCATGGCGGGTGCCTTTGGAATGGGATTGCACTCAGCGATCTCACCCTCTGGAATTATTTTAGGTTTGTGCGCGGTTGGACTCGGTACGGCCCTTTTTCAGTCGCCCAATAATAATGCGATCATGAGTGCGGTGCCGCCTCACAAACTCGGCGTCGCTTCTGCCCTTTTGGCTACAGTGAGAAATTTGGGTTTGGTGACGGGCACCGGACTCGCAACCGGAATCTTTTCTTGGCGCCTTCAGACCGGCGGTGATTTTGTTTCAGCTCTGCATTTTACCTATTCGATCGCTGGATTTGTCGGAGTGGGAGCGACGCTTGCTGCGCTTGGAAAAGGATCAGGAAAAAACTCAGCGCCTATGGTTGAGGCGATTGAGCCGGATGCTTCACGACCGGTATCCACCGATCAACGGGAGCTTCCTTCAAAATGAATTCGGGAGCCGGTAAAGAACGCCCACTGAACCGGGATGAAGCCATTGAGCAGGCAAAGCTTGAACTTGCGCCGTTTTGGATTCACTCAGATCCGCTTCTGGCAGGAATTCGAACAACGCCGGACCAGGTGTCCGTTTTCCCTCTCGATCCCGCTTTTTTAGAAAAGCCCTGGCTAGTTTTTTTTGTCGACCCAACAGATTTCGACGGACAGTCGGCGCTCAGTTATATTCGCGAGTGGACTCGCCGCTATCAAGTGGTGGGAGTTCGCACCCTTTTGGTGAACTGTCAGACGGGCTACGCTTTTTTGCGAGACACCGCGATTGCTGAAAAATTTCTAAAAAGGCATCACCTGACGATCCCGGTATGTTTGGATCAGGGCGCGCTCCTGCGACAGGCAATGGGTGTGAGTAAGTTGCCGTTTTTGGTTTTACTTCATCACGGAAAAAATGCTCTTTCTGCTCCACTGGATCTTGAGGTCAGTGCGATGGAAAAGCTTGAGACAGATCTTCAGAGGTATCTCCGGGTTTCAGATCCGGGTCTTGCATTGCTTCCGCCATTTATTCCTGACGAAGTGATGCTGAAGGATATTTCGCGCTTAGAGTTTGGTGTGAGCAATCCAGTGACCGCAGTTGCCGCACTCAGAGCGGGAGAATATTTTCTGAGGGGCACCTGGGTGCGTGAAAATGGAAGATTAATCGCCAAAGACGCGTCGAGCGTGATGGAGGTGGTCAGTCCCAGCGGCCATTTCTCGATCGTGGCCGAACCCGCGATCATGGGTGGGCGATCTGCTCGCGTTTACGTAGAGACCACTGGGGGATCTTGTCAGTCCTTTGCGGGTTCGGATCTGAGCACAGATGACGACGGTCATTCGGTAGTCAGAATCTCACACGCGGACCTTTTTCACGTCGCACGTGGACTGCCACCCACACATCGCCGCCTGACACTTAAGTTTGCGGCAGCCCAAGACGCCCCGGTAGCTCTTTACGGTTTGCGTTTTAGCGGCTGAGTAAAGCCAGACATCGCAGCCATTCCTGACGGGAGCTTTCGTCAGTCTCGTTCTCAAGTTGCCTATGAACCAGCGAGCCGAACTCTTTTTTCTGATCACCCGTAAACGAGGGACTCGCATTAGAAAGCGCGATGGCCATATTCCTTCGAAACATGGCGGGCTTCACGCGACTGAGGGAGGAGTTCTTGATGCGGGCGCGGTAAGATGACTCAAGCTCAGTGAGCAGGGGTCCCCATTCAGAGAGCTGGGTTGCATCTTCTGCGGGCGGAGATGAGGCAAGTTCGGCCTTTACGGGTTTGATATTGAATGGACAGACCTCTTGGCAAATATCGCAACCCGCGATCCAAGAGCCCATGCTCTCCCGATCCTTTTCTGAAATTTCGAGCGCGCCTCTTTTTTCGAGCGTCCAGTAACTGATGCAGCGGTTCGAGTCGAGTTGCTTGGCGCGGGTGAACGCTTTTGTGGGACAGCCATCCAGGCAGCGAGAACAGTTTCCGCAGAAATCTGCAATGGGCGCGGGGCCTCGGCCGACTTCCTGATCGATGAATACTGAACCTAAAAAGAGATAGCTCCCAAAATTTGGATTAATGAGAAGTGTGTTTTTTCCAATCCATCCGAGTCCCGTCGTTGCGGCCCAAAATCTCTCGAGTACCGCAGACGTATCGACACAGATTTTCCAGTTCAGGGTCGCGCCGCTTTGAGCCCGCCACTTCTCGCTCACGTTCCGCATGAGTGCGTCGAGCATACCAGGGATCTCTAGATGATAGTCGCGACCTTGGATGTAGCGTGCGTAACGAGCGCCGGCGGCGGGATCCGCAGCACCGCCCGGCGATTTCTTATAGGGAAGCGCGACGGTGAAAATGCTTTTTGCGCCTGGAAATACGAGCGCTGGTTTGGACCTTCGGTCGCGACCGCGCACGAGGTAGTCCATGGCGCCGCTCATTCCGAGATGGAGCCACTCGTCGTATCTTTGAATTTCGGTTCGGAGCAGATCCTGACAGAGCGCCAAGTCCACAGCGCCCGAGAGCGGAATGCCTGCTTCGCGCGCCTCTTGCTGAAGCAGCTCAAAAAGCTTTGCGGGTGCGTTTACGCTTCGCCGTTCCAAGCGGCGATCCCACCTTCGAGCGAACGCGTACGCGCGAAACCCTGCATCCGAAGCATCATGAGTCCCTGCATACTTCGCATTCCGTGAGCGCAATAAATCACGATGTCGTTTTCGGGATTAAGTTCTGACGGCGCTCGTTCTTGAAGCTCACCCAGCGGAATGAGTTTGCAGCCTTCGATGTGACTTTCGGCAAACTCTTCCGGCTCGCGAACATCCACGAGAACGACATCGGCAAGACACTTTCTCAGTTCGTCGCTCGTGATGGTCCAATCAGGCTGTGACATGTGCATCTCCACGCCACTCGGCCGAGTGACCGCTTTTGCTTGCGGCCACCACGCGCGCGCGGCTCAATATTTTTACAGCGCGGCCCATGAGATCATGGGGCATCGCCTCGGTGATTTCGACTTCGACGAGGTCGCCAGGACTCAGCAACTCAGTGCCGAGGTCACCCAGACCTTCAACATCATTGATCAGGACATGCCCGTCGATCTCTTGAGCCTGAGTGGGCATCCGGCCCTGAATCAAAAGCTCGGTCTCTTCGCTCGGTCCTTCGATCATTACTTGCACAGTTTTGCCGGTGTATTTTTCGTTTCGCGCGAGGGACTGCTTTTGAAGCATCTCAATCAGCGTGCGCGCGCGGCGGCGTTTTGTGTTGGCGTGGATCTGGCCATCCATCTCGGCGGCTTTGGTGCCCTCTTCTTTTGAATAACGAAACACGCCCACGTGATCGAGGCTGAGTTTCTCAAGGTCGCTGCAAAGCTGCTCAAACTCTTCTTCGGTCTCGCCCGGAAATCCCACGATGATCGAAGTGCGAAACACGAGGTCAGGCAGGCGCTCACGGAGTTTTTCCATGAGGTCAAAAAGTTTGGCTTTAGTCAGCTTGCGGTTCATGGATTTCAGCACGCGATCGTTCGTGTGCTGGATTGGCATGTCGAGATATTTTACGATCTTGGACTCGCGCGCGATGATCTCGATCAGTTCGTCAGAAAACTGATCCGGATAAACGTAATGCAATCGTATCCAGTCGATTCCGTCGACCTTGCAGAGCTGAGGTAAAAGGGTTTCGAGGTTTTCGCGATACTTTCCCTCCATCCCGTATTCGGTCAGATCTTGAGCCACGAGGTTGAGCTCGCGCACTCCGCGTTTGGCAAGTCCCTGTGCCTCTTCAACCAGTGAGGCCACCGTGCGTGAACGCACGTTTCCACGAAGCTTAGGGATGATGCAAAAAGCGCAACGGCGGTTGCAGCCTTCAGAAAGTTTCAAAAAGGCCGTGTAAAGTGGCCCCGTGTGCATGCGGGGATCTTTTTCGGTGTGAATAAACGCAGGTTGATCGACGTAAGTACGCTTAGGGAGAGGCGCGCCCATTTCTTTGGCTCTGCCGTGTTCGTTGAGGAGTTCTGTGATGCGATGATACTGGCCGGTGCCGATAAAGAGATCGACTTCGGGCATTTCAGTTTCGAGTTCTTTGGAATAGCGCTGAGGCATGCAGCCTGAGGCTACGAGCACCTTGCATCGGCCTTCTTCTTTGTAGTTGGCCATCTCTAAAATGGTTTCGATGGACTCTTCTTTGGACGCCTGAATAAACGAACAAGTGTTGACGATGATGACGTCTGCTTCTTCGGGAGACTGGCTGATCCGGTAGCGGTCTTTTTCAAGAAGACCCAGCATGACTTGTGAGTCGACGAGGTTCTTGGGGCATCCCAGGCTTACGAAGTAGGCACTGGCTTTGGTTGCGGAAGGCTGTGAGGTACTGCTCATAAAAAATCTCTTTTATAAAATATCAGTCGCGGAAATTTCCGAACTGCATGGGAACTTTAAGGCTATCTTGTTGGCCGCGTAAAAGGCTGATGGCTGATTGAAGGTCGTCTCTGTTTTTTCCGGTGACTCGAACTTTCTCGTCTTGGATCTGAGACTGGACTTTGAGTTTGCTGTCTTTGAGTGCGGCGATAATCTCTTTGGCTTTTTCTTTGGAGATTCCTGCCTGCACGATGACGTTCTGTCTGACGCTTCCGCCAAAGGCTTGTTCGATATCTTTGTACTCGAGTGAGAGCAGCGAGACTCCGCGCTTGATGAGTTTGTTTTGGAGGACGTCGTTCAAGGCGTCGAGCTTGCCTTCTTCGCTCGACCAGAGCGTGATGACTTTTTCTTTTTGATCGAGTTTGATTTCAGCTTTTACGCCTTTGAAATCAAAGCGCTGGCCGACTTCTTTGCTGGCCTGATTGATGGCGTTATCGACTTCTTGCCAATCCATTTCTGAGGAGACGTCAAATGAGGGCATAGTGCGGGATTCTATACAGAAATGGTCGGATTATGGCAATGGGGAATTTAATCATTAAAATCAGCCAATTGGACTGAATTAGCCCACTAAAATGACGCGACGCTCTTCGCGTCAGGGCTCTCGGCACCGGACCCATTCAACGGCAGTGGATTCGCACCAGCCCCTTCCGCTTCCCCCGTTAGTATCGCCCGGATTGCCGTTATGAAAATACCGTGACGGTGCTGCGCCCGCTAGGCATGCGTAGTTCCAGCCCATCACTTCGCCGGTGTCATATGCCCGATAGGTTGTTGCCCCTGGGAAATTTGGATCCTTGGCAGCACACAAATTATTGATTGAAGTGAAAGTGGCGACTCCGTTGGCGCCGCCTCCGCGATAGTCGTCGTAAGTCTCCGCCCACCTGCCATTGAACCGAGGGATTGTATTGGTGTAGACCACAAACTCTCTGGCGTGCCCGGCATAGGAGCAGGATGGAGTTTGGAGTACATGACTCTGACCCGCGAGATAGATTTTTCGGCCCGCAGCCGTGTTGTGCTCAGTTCCGGTCAAAATTTCTTCGATTATGCCGTTCGGAAGTTTGGCCGTAAAAGAGTAGACATA
>CAMBEX010000135.1 GCA_945865865.1 Bdellovibrio sp. ZAP7 | reverse complement strand
GGCAGGGTCTGCCAAAAAATAAATCGAACCCGCGGCTCCCGCGCTAAACCACGCGGCGCTTAAGTCCCGCGTAATCCATGTTCATGAGCCCGTAGATCAACACCGCGTAAGCCGAGCCCCAGAGAATATCGAGCATGTAGTGGTGATTGAGATACACCGCCGAAAAGCACATGATCGCGTAAAAAAAGACCGAAAACGCGCGGAGTGCGCCAAAACGAAACGCGAAAAACACGGCAAGCAGGGGGTAGGCAACGTGGAGTGAAGGGATGGCCCCAAACACATCTGCGGCTCTGCCGTACATCTCCGTAAAAAAATGAGTACCTAAAAGCTGGTCAAAGCGAAGGCAACCTGCCGCGCTGGCCTGAACGGAGAGATCCGCAGGACCGAGACCGTGGGCCGCGACATACCAAGGGGGTGCCGCAGGATACCAATAGTAGGTCGTGTAGCCCAAAAGATTGAGCCAAAGAAAACCCCACATCATGCGAGGGGATTCGATCTTGATCTTAACGGCCGAGCATTTTCGAGTGCCCCGCCGGGTCGACCAGAAATAAAAATAAGCGGAAATCCCGACAAAAATGGCCACAAAAAGCAGATAGAAAAATCCCGAGATCAGATCCAGTGACCAGTGCGTGTGCAGTTGCAGCCATTCGTTCGGCGTGAGAACTCCCTGCGCAGTCGGAATTCCAAAAAACTTTTTATCAAAAAGATAGGGCTCCGCGATTCGAATCATGCCTCGGAGGGAGTCGGAGTAAAACCGCATGCTGTCGTAAATGGTGACCGTGAGGATTCCGGGAAAAATAAAAATCAAGAAGCTCCATGCTGGGCGTCCCAGGTAGGACAGCGCTAGTGTGGCCAGACCGATGTTGACATGATCCATGCGAAGTCCGCCCACGAGCCAGAGAGCTGACCAATATGCGGCAACGCTGGAGATCGGCAAAATTTTTAGAAGGCGCGATTGCTGGGACCACCAGTGCACCCACGATTGAACCCAGCCCATGACGGTTGAGCGAGTGGATGCGACGATCTGTGAGCTTGAATCGGGTTGGTCCATACTTAACCTAAATTATCGCCTTGATTTGTCGCGGGCGCAACTCGTGCTGAATTGCCAAGAGTTCAACTCGGGCCGGCCGCTCGAGCCTTTCGACGACTGCGTTTTTCTCTCCAGCGCAAATAGGCAGGAAGCGAAACCACAGCAGCAGTTACGCAGGTGATTTCACCCAGGACCGCCAGCCTTCCAAAACTGACAAACGCCTGATTTCCGGCGAGTAGCAACGACCCGTAACCGATGATGGTAGTGAGGCTCGCGAGAATGACGGCACCCCCCGTGTGTCGGATCACGCTGATGATGCTGGCCTGGCCTTCCTCTTTGAGACGCTGAAAAATATTGACGCCGTAATCGACTCCGATTCCAAACGTAATGGGGAGGGCGATAAAATTTAAGAAATTAATCTTGAGATCGAACGCGAAGATCAAGCCGCCGAGCCAGACCATTCCCAAGAGCAGCGCAAAGAGCGTGAGGCCGATTGCTCCTGCATTTCGAAAAAGAAAGATCACCAAAACCACCACGGCCAAAAAAGCAAAGAGCGTAGCGCGCGGTCCGTCATGCTGAATGGCTTCAAGCATATCGGAGGTCACCGGAAGCTGGCCCGCAACCGGAGTCCCGGGCGAAACCGCATCGGCAATCTGCCGGAGCTGACCGATGAATCGAATGAGCGCATTGCCCTCCCAAGTGGCGTTGTCGAGCGGAGGCTCGACTAAAACAAGATTTCCGATGGCTCCGTTGCGTTCAGTAAATTTTTTCAAAATGAGCGGCGGCAGGTCTTTTTGGTGGAGCGCCATAAAAGATTCGCGTCTAAAAAATTCGCCTACGAGTTTTTGCTGACTCGGGTTGAGGCGTTGTAAAAGTCGTTGCGGAATGAGTGTCACGATTTCTTTGAGAATCCGGATTTTCTGCGGCTGATCGCGCGGAATAAACTCGTCAATCGTCTGCACGGAACTGATCAGGCTCATCTGTCCTTCGCGGCGCTGCTGTTCCTTCAGGGCCTCAGCGATCTCGATCGCATGTTCACGCGACTTGGGCATGATGACAATCGGTGAAAGGTAGCGCTGAAAAATTTCGTCCTGGTAGCGCGCGTTGTAAGCCGAACCGCTTTCAATGCTGGTCTTGTCACGGAGTTTAGAAAGGTCGGTCTCCAAAATATCGGGAGTGTATCGGCTAAACATGGCAATCGCCGCGACCGTCGCTACGAAAGAAAGAGCCCAGATCCATCCCGGATAGCGAGAGACCACGTAAGCGAGAAATTCTGAAAATTTGCGATGAGTGGTTTGGCGAGGTTTGGGCACCAGTGGGCGAAGTCGGTCGAGCAGTGTCAGGTAGGCGGGCAGAACGGTGTACGTGGCAGTCCAACACAGAATCATTCCGATCAAGCCAATCACTCCAAATTGGTTGAATCCGCGAAAGCTCGTCAGCATGAGCGAGCCGTAGGCCAAGCCAGCCGCAAGCGCCGCAGTCCAAGTAGCCTTGGTTGTTCCGCTCAATGAAATTTGAAGCGAGGTTTCGTGATCCCGTCCTCGGCGGCGCTCTTCGAGGTAGCGAGCCAGAAAGATGATTCCGAAATTGATCCCGTTTCCGATGATAATGCCGCCCAAAAAGGCGGAGTTCGCGTTTAAATAGCCCACCACAAAATACGAAAGGCCAAAGGTCCAAAGGGTCCCTACAAAAAGGGCGGTCACGAGCGCGAAAGTGGCCCGCCAAGCGCGATAGAAAACCAGGAGGATTAAGGTGACGAGCACGATCACGATGGCGGTCGAGAGTTCGAGGTCCTCGATCAAAGCCTCGTGTTCTTCGAGGAGGTTTTGGACACCCCCCGTGAACCTGATCTCAATGTCCGAGGAGTAAGACGAAGGATTGAGCTTCGCGATCGCGTGGTCCACCGTCGCTCGAAGTGTTTTGCCCGCCTTGACTCCTGAAGCTTTGCCCGGAAGGTGAACCAGGACTGCCCGCATTTTTCCGTCAGGTGTCGCATAATATCCGCCTGGAAAACGGTCGTACGCGCCTACTTTTTTGACGTATTTTTTTTGAAGTCCCTTGAGGTCGATTTTGGGTTCTGGGATTTCCTCTTGGCTGAAAATATTGAGCGGGTTGTAGAGTTGTTTTTCAAACTCGATGCGATCGCGAATGTAATCGCGGACCTTGACCAGATCTTCGAGGTCCAAATAAAGGCCGCGTCTGGCACGAAAAAACTGAAGTTCTTGATCGATCTTGTATTCAACGTCAGCAATGACGTCTTTGGGGGCGGTGGCCAGCTCCTTTGCCAAGTCATCCACGAATTTCTGGGTGGCCTGAGGATTTTGCGAAAAAATGAGGACACCGAGATTGTCGATGGATTCGAGTCGTTGCGTGACTTCGCCGAGGTCCAGGACGCTTCGAGCCGTGGTGGGGAGAAGTTCTTCGATGTCGGTTCGAAGGTTTTTATAGAGTTCTACGGAGTAAAGTGCACCGACCGCGCCAAGGAGCGTCCCGATCGCCGCGATCAGTCCTGCTCTCTGGGTGAAAAATCGTGCTGCTTTTTGAGAGAATCGCATGGTCGAAAGTGACCCTAGACTATTCCGACCAAAAGGTTTTTTCAAATGCGAATGCTTGTTTTTCAAGGAGTTCTGGTCTTAACTGAACATACGATAACTATGGTCAGATATCTGCGCTCCACGATCATGCTTCTGGGTGAATTCAGCCTTTTTTTCGGGGCGATCCTGAGCACGGGCCCCCGAATGTGGCGCCGGCGCGGCCTTTTTCTCAAACAGTGCGAATTTATCGGTGTGTCGTCGGTCATGATCATCACCGTTGCGGGCTTTTTCATGGGCGGAGTGCTGGGATACCAGCTGTATGTCGCGTTCAAGATTTTTGGTGCTGAGGCGCTTTTGGGCGGGACCATCGGAGTTTCTCTGTTTCGCGAATTGGCGCCAGTGATGGGGGCGATCATGGTCACGGGGCGTGCGGGCGCCGCGATGGCTGCCGAACTCGCGAGTATGCGGGTCTCTGAGCAAGTGGACGCGCTCGAAGTGATGGCGGTCAATCCGATCGAATACCTGGTCACTCCGCGAGTCATGGCGGGCGCTCTCATGATGCCGCTTTTGGCGGTGTATTTTGGAGTGGTCGGTTCCCTTGCCGGTGCGTTTGTCGCATGCGGAATCATGGACCTGGATCCTGCTATTTTTTGGGAGCAGTATCGCCGCTTTGTGGATGCGATCGACATTGGGCATTGTCTGGTCAAAGGTACGACCTTTGGTTTGATCTTGGCGTGGGTCGGTTGTTTTTGCGGATTTCGCGCACACGGGGGCGCAAGAGCGGTGGGACAGGCGACCCGAAGTACCGTGGTAGCCACCTGTTTGATGATTTTGCTTTTTGATTATATTTTAACGTCGTTGCTTCCGTTCGGATTCAAGTATTTGAAGATCTAGACTGAGAGAAAAGGACATCCATGAACACAACTCAAGCGGGCGCATCAGTTCAGTGGAAAGTGGGTATTTTTACGGTAGTGGCTCTGCTCATCATTGGCGCAGCAACCGTACTGGTCAACGACAAGCCCTTTTGGTGGCGTCCTTGCCAGCTTGTTTACATCAATGTCGAAGATGCAACGGGCCTCAAGACTAAATCGCCGATTCGTTCCCTTGGGCTTCAAATCGGTTATCTCAAGTCGGTGGCTCTTTCTGAGACTCACGTGAGCTTAGGGATCTGCGTTACGGCGCCAGTCGAAGTCATTCCGACAACTCGTGCCTATATTCGTAGCGAAGGTTTCTTGGGTGACAAGTTTGTGGAGCTGAAGCCCGTGCGCTACGTCGGCCCGGATGCGACTCCTAACGAAGAAAAGGGCAACAGCGACTCTGCTCCGCCCGTTCAAAATGAAAAGACTCCCGAAAAACCTCTGAAATCCGGCGAAACCCAGGAGTCTTCTGAAGAAAAACAGGATCGCCAAACGGCATCAGAACCCGAGTCTGAGTCCATCGGCGTGGAGCTGCTCAAGAGCAGCTGGATACTTTTGGATCATCTGATCCCAAGCGCTCATGCAGAAGAAGGTGCTGCACCCAATCCAGAACCTAGGGCAAAGCCGAGGGGCCGTGAAATTCCGGTGGGGCAGACCGGTCAAGATGTTCAGCAGCTGGTCAATCAGGTCAACGATCTGGTTAAAGAGATGACCTCGCTGACTTCCAACCTCAAAGAGGCGATCAATCCTAAGGATTTGCGCGCGACGATGCAGCAGCTCAACAAGACACTTGAAAATGCGTCGCGCACGCTCTCTCCCGAGGGAAATCTCAACACGACCGCGCAACGCACTTTGGCCAAGCTTGAAGACGCCATTGAGCAGCTTCGCGACATGATGACTCGCGTGAATCGCGGCGAGGGATCTGTTGGACAGCTTCTCAATGATCCATTTTATGCCGAGGAGATTAAGCGAATTTTGAAGAACGCCAATCAGCTTCTTTCGAAGGTGGGGGGCGTGCGCTTCATCGTGGATGTCGGGGGATCGTCGATTCCGGCTTATGACGGAACTCGCGGTTGGGGGCAGCTCAGCATCTGGCCCAATACCGAGAGATATTATCGATTGGGTGTGACCGTGGATCCTCGTGGTAAACGTACGAATACGACGACGACCACGACGGTCGGAGGCGTTTCAACGACGGTTGTAACCACACAGATCGAAGACGGCGCGTTTTTGTTGAATGGAATGATCGGCCAGGTGTTTTTTCATCGCCTGGATCTTTCGGTCGGCGTTCTCCACGGGGACGGCACTCTTTCGGCCAAGATTTTGTTGGGACCCAAGGAGCGTGAGGACCGTCTCGAGTTGATCAACGATCTCTACTCGCGCGGACAAGGCACCGGACTCAATAACCGGCTCGAAGTTTTGGTGCGCCCTTGGAAGGCGCTTTATTTTCGCTCGGGCCTGGATTCGTTCACCGAGACCAATGGCCGTGTTCCTTACTTCGTGGGAGCGGGTGTTGCGTTTGACGACGAGGACATCAAGCTGATCTTTGCTCTGAGATAGAGCCTAGGGTTGATCCTCACACAGTACTCAATCTGGTTACAAAAAAAGGCCCGGAAGCATTCGCTCCCGGGCCTTTTGATTTTTTAACACCGTGGGGCTAACCCGCACGGCAAGCTTTGGGTCAGGACTAGAGCATGAACTCCATTGCTAGGTACATTACGACCGCCAAGGCAAACGCGGAATGAATGACGCCCTTAATGGTGGTCATCGGACCCATTTTTCCCTTGAGTGCGTTGATTTCCACAACCAGCGCAATCACCGCGAAAACAGCAAAATACCCGCCTACCGACGAGGTTTCACTGAGCGGAATCGCAAGATGGCTTGAGGCGGCCATGAAAAACAGCATGGGTACCGAAAGCAGGAGGTTGGTGCGTGAGACTACCAGAGCGCGCGCGGCGCAGCCTGCGGCTTCTGGAATCGCCTGACCGCCGCCCGCCACTTGTTGAGCAGACTTGATGACGACCTGTTGCTTGGGCCAAATCACAAACCAAACGTTAAACCACATGAGCGAACCTAAAAGCGCGCCGGTGAGGATGCTGATTCCCCAAGAGGTAGCCATAAAAGAGGCGCCCAGATCATGACCGCGCATGAGCAAGTAAATCCATCCGGTCACAAACGTGAACATCGCACCCCAGCGAAACCACCAGAGGGCCTTAGGAAGGAGTCCCGTAATCACCTTCGACTTGGTTTGGGCGTCGGTTTCAGGCATGGCCATGAAAGGACCCTGGGCGAGGTTGAAGTAGTAAAGGTGGCCGATCCATAAGATCCCAAAAAAGAAGTGCAGCCAGCGCAAAACGAAAAGAAATCCATCCGCAGTGAATAGAGACAAGTTCATTTGAGTGTTCTCCCTTGAATTGAATCCTAAGATAGCATGGCCGTTCGCCGCGTCGGAAAGGGAAACTGCTCGACTCGGCTAAACTAGTCGATCACTTCTGCCAGATCACGGCCGGAAATTCCGAGGAGATACAGGATGGATCGCAGGCTTTTTTGGTTCAAAGCCAGATCAGCACGCTCATTGACCATGGGCTTTGCGTTAAACGCGATGCCGAGCCCTGCTTTTTCAAGCATCAAAAGGTCGTTGGCGCCGTCACCAATGGCAATCACCTGGTCGAGGTGAATGTGCTCCTGTTGCGCGATGACGTCCAACAAGTCGGCTTTTCGTTGCGCGTTGACGATCGGAGGGAGCACGTGTCCGGTCGCTACCCCATGATCCATTTCAAGCGTATTTGCGTAGGCGTAATCAATTCCCAGGCGAGATTTCAGTCGATCAGCAATGCAGCTAAAACCCCCGCTAATGAGCGCGACTTTATAGCCTAGTTTTTTGAGAACGGCGATCAAATCCGACGCTCCCGGAGTGACTTCGAT
>CAMBEX010000134.1 GCA_945865865.1 Bdellovibrio sp. ZAP7 | reverse complement strand
TTGGGTGCGTGTGCCAATCCGGGAATAGCGTGAATCCAATTAAAGCCGTGTTCGCCATGCATAAAATTTCCTATGTGCTAACCATAACCCCGCGGAGTAGCAAGCTCGTTTTTATCGAAAAACACTCCATCCCAATCCCCCAAAGAGAGGCACCACCACCAGGGTTCCGAGCCCAAAAAGAAGGGCAGGGGAGGGGATCGACGGATTAAGAAACAAAATTACGCCCAAAAGACCCAGGCACGTCAGTTTGGTTAGGCCCCATATCAATAGTCTGAGCTTCCAGGCCGGACGCGAAACCTCCGGAATATCTGACATCAAAGCGAATACCGCCCGAAACATTTGCGCCATGGCGGCTAGATCCAAAACACAAACCACCCACAGACCCAGGGTCCACAGAAAAGTTCTTAAAAAAGGCTGCGTTTTGAAAAAAAAGAAACAAACAACCTCAGAAAAAACTCCCCAAAAAATGGCCGCGGCTACGAACGGCTGCGCCTCGCTGCGGCTATTGTTTCGATTCCTTTTCTTCTTTTTCAATGGTCCCCCTGGTGGTTCGGTAGATCTGAAAAAACGCGAGGGCTAGTCCGCCAAGCCCTCCTGGAACAAAAACCCATTGCGGCGCGCCCTGATACTTCCAAAGCGCGTAGGCTCCGCCGAGTCCGGCGGCCGTGTAAACCACGAGGTCTGCCACGATGACCGCGAACAAACCCAGAGTTCTGAGATTCGAGGAGTCGTTTTTCATGAATGGGCTGGGGGTTAACACGACGGCGAGCACAGCGTCAACGGGCGCCGTTAGCGGCTTCGCTTTGATCTGCGCTGTTCAATTCTGACTAACTTCGCCCTAATCACCCCGGGTGCGGCATAGGTTGGCAAGATCTCGCGGTACTTTTGAACCGCGGCATCCAGCTGATCCATCTCCTCGAGACAGGACGCAATGCCAAAGTGCGCCTCTCCTGCGAGACGGCTCTGTGGGTGCTTTAAGAGAAACCTCTCGAAGCCATCAATGGCCTCTTGATAGGGGCTGGTCCTGCTCTTTTCCTTGCCGGAGGTCTTCGGCCTGATTTGATCGCCCTGGGTAAAGCGCGTGACTGCAAGCTGAAAGCTCGACTCTTCGGCCCAGGGGGATGTCGGAAAGCGAGAAATGATGTCGGTGTAGATTTCGGTTGCTTCATCGAACTGCCAAAGAAAAAAATGGCTCTTCGCTATTCTGAACCAATAACCCGCAACCCCGTCATCCTCCGGAGCCTGTTGAATCAAGTGGGTATAGTACTCGATGGCCTGCGAATACTGCTCGGTCTTGGCAAAAAGAATCTCGCCAACCAGGCGTCGTGCATCGAGCGCTTCTGCACTTTTGGGCTCTAGGCGAATAAACTCTCGGAGCTTCTTCAGGGCTTCCGGATGCCTCTCGAGAAAGAGTGTCTCTGTGGTCGCCGCGCGGTAGAGCGCTTTTTTGCCAAGCCGCTGACTCGGCCCTTTTGAAATCACCTTTTCAAATTCAGCAACGGCGGCTGCGTATTTCTTGTCGGACCAAAGCTTCTCCGCGAGTACATAATGGTGTTTTGCCGTGCCGCCGCTACATCCTGGCGCCAGAGCCAGAAGAAGTAGCAAAAACGAAATCAATCGCTTCTTCAAGCTCAGGGATTTTCTCCTGATGTTCCGGCTCCGCCGTTATTTGCTTTTTCTCCGGCTCCGCCGTCATTCGCTTTTTCTCCGGCTCCGCCGTCATTGCTTTTCTCTCCGGCTCCGCCGTCGGGCGCCTTTTCCTCGGAGTCCTCGACGCTTTCTGCCAGGTACTCAAACGAAACGACCTTTTCGCCCGCGCCAACCGACATCAGTCGAACGCCCTGTGTGTTGCGCCCTTGTTCAGAAATTTCGCCCACGTGAATCCGGATCATTTGGCCCTTGTCTGACACCAACATGAGATCGTCTTTCGGAAGAACTTGGCGGGCTCCCATGACCGCGCCGTTTTTATCGGTGGTCTTCATCGTGATCACGCCTTTTCCGCCGCGGGACTGCTCTCGGTAGTCGGCAATCGGCGTGCGCTTTCCATAGCCGCTCTCGGTGACAGTCAAAACCTCGTAATGGAGCTCATCGGATTTTTGGCCAAGAACTTCCATGGCGACCACTCGGTCTCCCTGGTCTAAACTCATTCCGATTACGCCGCGCGCGGTACGACCCATGGGGCGAACATCGCCCTCATTGAAGCGAATACTCATCCCGTCTTTGGAGCATAGAAAAACAAAATCAGTTCCTGCTGTGACTTTCGCGCTGACCAGTTCGTCGCCCTCGTCCGTTGAAATGGCGATAATCCCAGCGGCCCTGACGTTACTGAAATCACTGAGAGGGGTCTTCTTGATAATACCCGCTTTGGTGACCATCACAATGTACTGACTCTCGGCAAACTCCTTAACCGGCAAGATCGCTTTAATCTTTTCGCCGGGTTGAAGCGCAATCAAATTAACGATCGCCTTGCCCTTCGCAGCGCGCGACGCCTCCGGTACTTTATAAACCTTCAACCAATAGAGGCGACCCTTGTCCGTAAAGCACAACAGATAACTCAAGGTGTTCGTTCTAAAGATTGACGTTACAAAGTCCTCGTCACCTGTGGCCACTCCGCGAACACCCTTACCGCCGCGACCCTGCCTTCTAAACTGACCTGGATCCGTCCGCTTGACGTAGCCCGTATGCGTGATTGAAACGAGCGTCTCTTCGTCGGCAATGAGGTCTTCGACTTCAAACTCAGACGTCATTCCAAACACGATTTCACTTCTGCGCTCGTCTCCGTAGGCCTTTCTGATTTCCTGAAGTTCTTTTTTGATGAGATCAAAAACCAGCGTTTCGCTTCCGAGAAGCTTTCTGAGCTCCCCGATCAGCGCTAAAATCTGCTTATACTCTTCAGCGATTTTTTCTCGCTCGAGTCCCGTCAGGCGCTGTAGTTTCAAGTCCAGGATGGCCTGGGCCTGAATTTCAGAGAACTCAAAACGACTCATCAAACCTTGGCGCGCCTCCTCGGGGCCCTTCGATTCCTTGATCAGCTTGATGACTGCATCGATATTCTCAACGGCGCGCTTGAGACCTTCCAAGATGTGCGCGCGAGCCTCTGCCTTTTTAAGTTCGAAGATCGTCCTTCGGATGACAACGTCTTTTCGGTGTTCGACAAAAGCCCAGATCATGTCTCGGAGGTTAAAGGTCTTAGGCTGGTTGTGATGGATTGCCAAAAGATGGATCGTAAAGCTGTCTTGGAGTTGGGTCAGCTTATAGAGTCTGTTTAAGAGGACGTTGGAATTTTCGCCCTTCTTCACCTCGATCACAACCCTCATTCCCGTGCGATCCGACTCATCTCGAAGATCTGAGATTCCCTCAATTTTCTTATCACGAACAAGTTCGGCAATTTTCTCGATCAGCCGCGCTTTGTTAACTTGATAAGGGAGAGCAGTAACAATAATTCGCTCGCGATCTCCCTTCCATGCTTCAATTTCGCACCTTGCTCGCATTTGAACCGAACCGCGGCCGGTACGATACGCTTCCTTGAGCGAAGGGCCGCCAAAAAGAAACGCGCCGGTAGGAAAGTCCGGACCCTTCACAAATTCAAGCATCGCATTGGTGTCGAGGCTCGGATTGTCGATCAGTGCGAGAGTGGCATCCACCACTTCGGTCAAATTATGGGGCGGAATGCTGGTTGCCATTCCCACAGCGATTCCTGCAGACCCATTGACCAAGAGGTTTGGAATTTTAGTCGGAAAAACCAACGGCTCCGTGAGGCTGTCGTCGTAGTTCGGCCCAAAGTCGACTGTCTCCTTGTCCAGGTCGGCAAGGAGTTCATCGGTGATTCTCGACATGCGCACTTCGGTATAGCGCATGGCTGCCGGAGCATCGCCATCGATGGATCCGAAATTTCCCTGCCCGTCAACCAAGGGGTATCGAAGTGAGAAGTGCTGCGCCATTCGTACGATCGTATCGTAGACCGCTGTGTCGCCGTGCGGATGGTACTTACCGATGACGTCACCGACCACACGCGCGGACTTCTTATAGGGTTTGTTGTAGGCGTTGCCGAGATCGTACATCGCGTAAAGCGCGCGACGATGCACCGGCTTGAGGCCGTCACGAACATCTGGAAGCGCTCGCCCAATAATTACGCTCATTGCGTAATCGAGATAGGCGCCTCTCATCTCGTCTTCAATGTTTACAACGACAACGCCTTTTTCCTGCGCGTGAACTTCACTCATACGTCAAGGTTCCTTACGCGAAGTGCGTTCTCTTCGATGAACTGGCGGCGAGGCTCAACCTGATCCCCCATGAGAACTGAAAAAATCCCATCCGCCTCCACCGCATCAGCCACGGACACCTGCAGCAGCGTACGTCTCGCTGGATCCATGGTGGTCTCCCAGAGTTGCTCAGGGTTCATTTCGCCCAAGCCTTTGTACCGCTGAATAGTCATTCCGTTTTTGGCGGTCTCGACAACCTTGTCAGCCAATTCCTCTGGATTTGAGACCTCGGCAATCTCTTTTCCTGAACTAATAATTTTATAGGGCCCAACGCCTAGCGTCTGCATCATCTGCAGATATTTACCTAGCTCCTCGAACTCGGGAGATCCAATCGAAGCAACGTTAATCAGTGCCGGACGACGTGTTCCTGAAATCATGGTTTCGATCGTGGCGAAAAACGAGTTGTGCTCTGGATCCTTGTCAATCGAGTAACTAAACGGAATTTCCTTCGATTTGGCATCTGTTGCCAGCCCGCTCAAAAGAGTTTCAAGCTGAGTCTTTGATTCAAGAGCAGCGAGCGAAATTCCCCGATAAAAGAGACCTCGCAAGATCTCAGGATGAATTCTTCGCGCAAGGCGATCAATGGCTTTACTAAAGCGCGTCGCCGCTTTTAGAGACGAAACAACGAGGCTCATCGGTAAAGCTTTGCCGCCGGCCTGAATCTCAATTCCGTCCAACCCGCTATTCAAGAGGTGCTCGGCAAGCTCTTGCTCGTTTTTGAGATACCTTTCCTTCTGTCCCTTCTTCACTTTGTAGAGGGGAGGTTGAGCAATATACAAATAACCTTTGTCAACGACCTCGGGCATTTGCCGATAAAAGAACGTGAGCAAGAGTGTTCGAATGTGTGATCCGTCAACGTCGGCGTCAGTCATGATGACGACCTTGTGATACCGGAGCTTGCTGATATTGAAATCGTCCTTACCAATCCCCGCGCCAAGCGCCGTGATCAGGATTTTGATTTCTTCGAAAGAAAGCATCTTGTCGAATCGCGCCTTCTCAACGTTTAAAATTTTTCCCTTAAGCGGAAGGATCGCCTGGTTTTTACGATCGCGCCCCTGTTTTGCAGAACCGCCGGCGCTATCACCTTCGACCAGGTAAATCTCGCAAAGCGCTGGATCTTTTTCCTGACAGTCTGCCATCTTGCCCGGTAGCCCACTCCAATCCAGTGCCGTCTTTCGGCGAGTGAGGTCTCTGGCTTTTCTTGCTGCAATTCTGGCGAGCGCGGACTCTACGGCCTTTTGAACGATCTTTTTTGCTACCGATGGATTCTGTTCGAAATAACTGGTGAGCTTTTCGTAAACCACGCCGTTCACGAAGCCCTCTACTTCGCTATTTCCTAGCTTGGTTTTGGTCTGCCCCTCAAACTGAGGTTCAGGCACTTTTACGCTGATCACACAAGCCAAGCCCTCGCGAATATCTTCGCCAGTCAGGGACTCTTTGAGGTCTTTTCCTGCGCCAGACTCTACAACGTATTTATTTACCGCGCGAGTTAGTGCGTTACGAAATCCAGAGACGTGCGTTCCGCCTTCGATCGTATTGATGTTATTTACGTAGGTAGAAACTGTCTCTGTGTAAGAGTCGTTCCACTGCATCGCAATGTCTATTCGAAGAAAATCTTTCTCGTGACCAAAATAGACAACCTTGTCATGGAGCTTCTGACGAGACTTATTAATGTGCTCCACAAACTGGACGATTCCGCCCTCGTAATGAAAATCAAAAGTCTTAACGGGGTCGAGTCGTTCGTCTGTGATCGAAATACTTAGACCTGTATTCAAAAAGGCCAACTCGCGCAGGCGGTTTGCCAGTACGTCAATACTGAACTCGAGAGTCTCAAAAATTTCAGGATCGGGTTTAAATGTGGTTTGCGTGCCGCGCTTGTCAGTGACTCCAACTTCCTTCAGGGGTCCTTGAGGGGTTCCGCGCGAATAACTCTGTCTAAAAACTTTTCCGCCCTGGCGCACCTCAACGTGCAAGGTTTCTGAAAGCGCGTTCACAACCGCTGCGCCAACACCATGCAAACCACCTGAAACTTTGTACGCGCCGCCCTCTTCGTTGAACTTTCCGCCGGCGTGAAGTTTTGTCATGACCACTTCGACAGCAGAAATTCCGCTAGAATGCATTCCAACCGGAATACCGCGACCATCGTCGTCCACGGTCACGCTGTTATCGACATGGACGGTCACGTTAATCGTTTTGGCAAATCCTGCGAGCGCCTCATCCACCGAGTTATCGACGATCTCGTAAACACAGTGATGAAGACCGCGAACCGCTGTATCGCCAATATACATTCCGGGCCGTTTACGAACCGCCTCGAGACCTTCCAAAATTTTGATCTTATCGGCCGAATAATCACCCGAGGAAGCGGCCGAACTTTCAGTTTGTGTCAGATTCGCTGGATCGGTCATAATCGTCTTTTCTTCCTACGGGTTCTTCACCGACAGCGCGGTATTCCTGAATCTGACCTTCTGAAACCCGAAAGAATTTTCCGAGCGTTGTAAAATCTTCCGTGCTCGTTACAAACACCTGAAGATCAGAATTGATCAAAAACTCCAGTAAATGCGAACGCCTCTCTAGATCTAGTTCAGACGAAAAATCGTCCAACAAAAGTATCGGACGGTGGCCGGTTTGTTTCCTGAAGAGTTCGATCTCAGCTAACTTAAGGGCAAGTAAAGCTGATCGTACCTCTCCCTGAGAGCCGTGGCCTTTGAGGACCTGGTTACCTATCAAGATCATCCAGTCATCGCGATGAGGACCCACTAAAGTGTTTCCTGATCGCCGCTCGGCTGATTCAAGGTCGGCTAACCTTTTCCAAAAACCGTTTTCTAACTGTTCTAGTGAAGGTACCCCCCAGTGTCCAGCAAAATGATTCGAATCTAACCGCTCGTTTTTGATAGTAAAATCGAGGTTTTTTGAAGTGGTTTTCGCCTCTGATTGGGGCGTCCAGTGGGACTGGTAGACCATCTCCAATGGAAGCTGCCCTGGAGCGATCTTTTTGCTGATCTCGGACAGTCTTGGGTTGAGTCGCTCGATCCAAGAAAGCCGAGCTAAGGCGACCCTGGCCCCATAATAAACAAGGGGCTCAGTAAAGCTTGCCAGAGCTGCACGATTGAAGGATTCCTGTTTCAGAAGACTATTACGCTGTTCCAGGACCTT
>CAMBEX010000133.1 GCA_945865865.1 Bdellovibrio sp. ZAP7 | reverse complement strand
CCTTCATTTTTCCTTCAACGTGGATGGTGGGCGCTGCCCCGTTTGCAAAGGCGAAGGAGAGATCACTCTCGACATGCACTTCATGGCAGAGATCCAACTCCCCTGCGAAGAGTGTGGCGGTAAACGCTTTAAGAAAAACATCTTGGACGTCACCTACCGAAATAAAAACGTTCACCAATTGCTGCACACCACCATCGACGATGCCCATGAGCTTTTTCACGACAACCCGATCCTGCGCAGAAAGTTTGGAATCCTGCGCGACGTGGGCCTGGGCTACCTTCAACTCGGGCAGTCTTCGATCACGCTCTCAGGCGGCGAGTCTCAAAGACTCAAGATCGCGGCCACCCTGGACGACAAGACTGCTGACAATCTGCTTTATATTTTTGACGAGCCCACCACCGGATTACACATGGAGGATGTAAAAAAGCTCCTCAATGTCGTGCAGGATCTCGTCGACGCCAAACACAGCGTGGTCATGATCGAGCATCACCTCGATGTCATCGCGCAGGCGGACTGGGTGCTCGACATGGGTCCGAGCGGAGGCGCAGGGGGCGGAGACCTCATCGCGCAAGGCCCCCCCGACAAACTCGCCAAAGACGAGCACTCGATCACTGGACGAATGCTACGCGAGCAGGGATATCAGTTTCCCGAGCGCGACTCCCGAACGTAGTTCAGGGACTTTTTCGATCTAAATACACAGGTTCCGTAATAATAGGCTCGTTCGCCACGACAAGACCGATTTCGTAGAAAAAGCGTCTGGTGCCTGCGTCCTGGGCAATCACTCCCTGAGCCTCACCAACGACTTGAACGTATTTACCTTCGTATCTTTTCCAAAAACCCACCACACCCATCAATGAGTAAAAGGGTCTCGCAGTCCGACGTTCACTGGCCAGCCAGGGGTGCGCCCTGAAATCCACCAGAAAGTAAGGAAGTCCTTCGGTGAAAATGATCGTACCGTTCAGAGCATAATGCTCGCCGTCGGCAAGTTCGGCTTTTTGATTGAGTGTCGCAAAAGGCCATGGAATTTCACCACCGCACGGACCAATCGCCTCACCTGCACCCGGCAAGGTCCCATCCACCCAAACATTTGGGGAGAGAGCCGCCACAGAAAATGTCCCGTTGAGGCATCCCGCCACCCAGACACACAAAACCGCACTCATCTTCGTAACTTTCATGAGACTTTTCCCCCTTGCCGTGAAGCACGGACACTTCCCACCACATGAACCTTAAGCCCCGGAGCAAGCCGATACCCTTCCTTCCAATTTTGAAGGTACTGAGGTTGCTTGACGTCCGGCTCGATCAGTTTTCTGAGACGATTGATATTGTAATAAAGTTTGTTGTCATGAGCTTCCGGTCGATAGCGCTCTTTCCACACGCGCTCAATGATCTCGGCCTTCGAAAGCCCTCGCTCGCTGTCAGCGCCCAAATGACTATGCGCCACTGATAGTTCTTCGAGAATATTCAACAGGACGTATTGTTTTCCGAGAGAGATCGCGCCGGCCTCTCGAGTCTTGATCACACCTTTTCGTCCATCAATCACGATGTCCACGGCGTCTTGCTCGAGGCGCTGACGCTCCAACTGGATCTGACGCTTGAGAACTCCAAACTCTGGGCCGGTTGCGGCCTTTTCCATCAACTCAAGATACCAGTAGGCCTGAGGATAATTTTGCTCCATCCGCGCCACGCACGCGTAACCGTACAGCGCATACAGATGGTAGTACCAGTTGTGCTCGGCCAGAAAACTCCCGTGCGCCTTTTTAAACCAGTTTTGGGCCTGCACCGAGTCACGGGTTCTGAGCGCGAGCCAACCCATTTGCAGAAAGAGGATCCCGTTAATTCCGCGAAGATTTTTTTCTTCGTAGGTCTTCAGTGCCCACTCCGCGAGTGTCTTGGAGCGTCGGCCATGCCCCCTCTGGGCAAAGGTATTTGCGATCATCGTCCATGCTCGGGCGATTGCTTCTTCACGGGTGACCAAAGGGTTAGGCGCTGCGGCTTCATCACGAACGGCCTTGAGATAATGGTGCAGGTGCCGCTGAGCAAGACTCCACTCTTCGTGCTGGCCGGCGATCACGCCCTTGCAGTACCAGGCCATGGCAGGAATTTTCTTGGGATGAGCCGAAATCAGTTCATCCAGTTCCAGCTCCCACTTTTCGACGCTCTTTTCATCGAGAGCCTCACTTGCCAAGCGCAGGAGCCTCGCAATGGCTTCGCAGGTTGCGCCGACGTCTTTCTTTTTCTTCGCAAGATCGAGTGCTGCACTGAAGGCCTCTGCGGCCTCCTTGAGTTCGCACTTTTCGGAGCGAAGGTTTCCCAATCGGATAAGCTCCTGCACGGGGTTCTCTGACTGACTGGAATGAGATGGTTTTTTGGTGGTCTTCCGCGAACTCATGATTCAATAAATACCGGGTTCAATATAAGGGTCTGTAATAAACTTAGGGCGGGACCATAGCCCGAAAACGCGGAGAGTCAAGGCTCAAAACCCCAGATGCAATACACCCGAAAATGATAATAATAACGCACAACCCATGAAACTCGCTTATCGCATCTGGAACTCCTCACACTTCGACATCAAAAACGCTCAGGTCCCGAAGCTCTTACTTCTACACGGAATGGGAGGCACGGGAGCCCTCTGGCGCCCCCTAGCCGCTGGACTTGAAGACCGCTATGCAGTGCTCGCACCCGATCAACGCGGGCACGGTGAAAGCCAGATTCCTCATGTCACCGGTAGCCGCATTGAAACTCGCTACACTCCACTCGATTATGGCCAGGATCTCGTCGAGACTCTCGATGAACTGGAGGTCAAATCCTGTTGGGTGGTCGGCCATTCGATGGGTGTGCGCAGTGCGTGCGCATTAGCCCATCTCAAGCCCGAGCTCGTGCGCGGATTGATTCTCATCGATCTGGGGTTTTCTGGAGTGGCCGGAGGCGGCCTCGGCGAAGGGCTCTCCACTTTTCTCAAAAATTTTCCGATGCGATTTTCGTCACGGGCCGAGGCGCGACTTTTTATGGATCAAAATTGCCCGGACCCCTCGATGGCCCAGTACCTCATGGCCGTGGCAGTGCCGATTTCCGAAACCGAAGGCGGCGGCCTCACTTTTCCCTTCGACAAAGCGGCGCTGATCTCAACGATCCACGCCGCGCGCGATATCTCCGTGCGCAAATGGGTCGAAGAGGCGGCTCAAAATCGTATTCGTGTTTTGGCTCTCCGCGGAGCCCGGAGTCTGGTCTGGAGTCGCGAGGAGTTCGAGCGCGAGCGTGCCCATTTCGCAGGTTCCCCTACCATTGAATTCGAAGAGGTTCCGGGCGCAGGCCACGGGCTTCCCTTCGAGAAGCGCGCGGAACTGACAGCAAAAATTAATAACTTCTTGGCTTAGGACTCTGCGCCGCTCGTGCCTGAACTCACGACAGACGGATTGGGTTCGATCGAGGCCTTGGAGGAAAGCTTTTTCAGCCACTCATCCTGAAGCGCACGCTCTTTTTTCATTTTGAGCTGAGACATCAGTTTTTCGCGCTCAGTCTCAAGCTTTGCGAGTTCAGGTTCCTGAGCCTCGCTGACTACGGCCACAACGACCCAGGACATGACCGTGTATTTTTTTGCCTTGCCTCCCTGACGAGGATTGATCGGTGACTTGGCCGCAAAAGCGTCCGCAAGAACATCTTTCGCCTCCCCGAGTCCCGGAAGATAAGGGGTTTGGCGAGTCACCAGTCCGGTCGACTTCACGGTGGCGCCGTAAGGCTTAAGCAAGGCGTTGACCTTGGCGTCAGAGGCTTTATCGGCGGTCATCACCCCGAGTACTTTTTCGGCAAGTGCTTCGTTGAATTTACGAATCTCCTCTGGTTTTTCGGGGGCCGAGCCGGCGGCGACCTTCTTGCCGACCTTCCCATCGAGCAGCACATACTTGATGTTGCGCTTGTCCTGCGACAGTAGAAATTCGCTTTTGAGTTCAGGATCCGAAACCCGCGCGCGGTCCTTGAAAAAACGGCTCCAATGCTGAACCGCCAGATCCTCGCGAACCAGCCGTTCGTAGCTCGAGGGAGAAAGCTGGTTGCCGCCCAGGACCTGTTTGTAGGTCAAAGAATCAAACTTGCCGTCCTTTTGAAAAACCGGCAGCTCTCGAATGGTCGTGCGAACCTCTTCGTCACCCGCCACGACTCCGGAGCGCTGGGCCTCCTGGACCATGAGCTTGCGGTTCACAAGCTCCTGAAAGACCGCCTCACGGAGGCGAAACGCTTTCATTTGCTCCTCGGTCAGCTTGCCGCCCGACATCTGCTTGAAATACTCGGCCCGGCGATTGAGTTCGCGGTTAAACTCACTCAAACTGATACTCTCACCGTTGACCTTGCCCGCCACCGCCCCAGGGTGAAGCCCCCGGGTCGATTTAGGATTGAACACACCTGAAAAAATAAACACGAGAGCGATCGTCCCGATAATCAACGAGACCATCACAGGTCCAAATTTTCCGCGAATCCAGCTCAACATAAGCTCTTCCTTTTATTGCTAAACTCAGTTTTCATCAGCAAAGTTGTGGCGTACGATGTGCCAGTAACCAAAAAGTAAATAAAACGATGATCCAGTACATCAAAGAGTACCGATTCTACATCATCCTGTTTCTCTTCATCTTGATCCCGATCGTCGGAATCGACACTTCCACGCGCGCGCCTCGCAACTATCGCTTTTACGACCGCGTGATCGTGACGATCACATCTCCGATCCAGTCCGCCATTCAGTGGACTCTTGACCACCTGGTAGCGGGCTACCAGAACTATATCTACCTCTTACACACGCGCCAGGAAAACCTCGCACTTACCGAAGAAAATCGCAAACTCCTCAACACCATCGCCTCGCTCCGTGAGACGCAACACGAAAATGTGCGGCTCCGCGGCCTCTTAAATTTTCGCGAAAAACTTAAACTCGACACCGTGGTGGCCCGCGTTATCGGAAAGGACGTCTCCACAGAATTCAGGGCCATCCGCATCAATCGAGGCGAGAGCTCTGGACTGCGCCCCGACATGGCCGTCGTGACCGCCGAGGGCGTCGTCGGAAGAGTTCTTCGTACAACTCAGGATTCAGCGGACATTGTCACCATCCTCGATGTGCTCTCGGCTATCGATGCGATAGTCGAACGTTCGCGTGCCCGCGGAATCGTCGAAGGCATGACCGATGATGTCTGTCAGCTCCGATTTGCACTGCGCACCGACGACATCGAACCCGGGGACCTACTGATTTCCAGCGGACTGGGCGGTATTTTTCCGAAAGGCGTGCCTGTAGGAACGGTTTCCAAAGTTCACCGCAAAAGATTTGGAATTACTCAAGAGGTGGAGATCAAACCGAGTGTGGATTTCACGCGTCTCGAAGAAGTCCTCGTCATTACCCACCACGAAGCCTCTCCCGTTCGTCACGAAACCACCCCACAAGCAACTCAGGGCACTCAAACAGCCCCTGCGATAAACTCGCCGGCCCTGGGCCCTATTGAGCGCACACAGCCCAAGGGAACCCATCTGTGACCCGGCTGATTTTGCGTATGCTCAACGTCCCTGCGCTTCTTTTAATCGTCGCGCTCGGAGCTGCGATTCAATCATCATTTTTTGCGTCCCATCCACTGATTTACGTTCAGCCCGACATCGTGCTTTTGGCGGTGATTTGGTGTGGCCTGAAACGTGAGTTTCTAGAGGGTGGGATCTTGACCCTTCTTTTCGCCAATATCGCAGAAATTCACAGCGCGGCGCCACGCGGTCTCTTTCTCACCAGCTACATGGCCATTTTTCTAGGAATCCATGCGATCTCACGAATGGTCGTGATTCCGAACATGGTCTCCCTCATTAAGATCACGATCTTCACGACTGCCGCTTGGAAACTCATCACCTTGTTGATCCTGGCATTTCTGGACAAGGCCCAAAACCAATGGAGACACACCCTGATCATGCTTTTACCGGGATCGGCAATCGAGGGCGCGCTCGGGATTTGGGTTTTTCGGTGGCTGGATCGACTCGACACCGTCACCTTCAAAAGCGCTCACGCACGGCAAGCCCTTGAAGACGAACTCCAACTCGAAAGGGAAGGCATTTAGCCTAAAAACCGATCATGTCCTTTCTTGGCCAAGAAGAGCAGCTTCGAGAGTTTCAAGATCGGTTCCGCTATCTGTACGCAGCGGTGACCATCGGCATTGTATTACTGACTGGCCGCCTGGTCGAACTACAGATTCTTCGTGGTGAGAAGATGCGGCTAACTTCCGAAGAAAACCGCATCAAACGCGTCAAAATCGCGGCCCCACGTGGAATGATCTTCGACCGCAACAAGACGCTGCTCCTGGACAACCGTCCGGCGTTCGACCTAGAAATCATCCCGCAATACCTCAATGAGTCCAAACAAACCCAAAAGGTCGTGGGCCTCATTTCCCGCATCATCAAGATGCCGGAAAAACAGATCCATTCGATTCTTGAGAAATCCAAACTTCAGCCGGCCTACCTCCCATTAAAACTCAAGACTGACTTGACCCGCGATGAGGTGGCGGAGCTCAAGTCCTGGCAGATCGCGATTCCAGGTGCGAGCGTCGAAATGGAAATCAAACGCACCAACGTTTTTGGTGACGTGGCCTCCCACATGCTGGGGTACATCGGCGAGGTCAATGCGTCCGAACTGCCGAGACTCAACAAACTGGAGCGCCGCTACAAGCTAGGCGACAACATCGGAAAGTTCGGGCTTGAACAAAAAATGGAGGACACTCTCCGAGGGGAGGACGGCGAGGAACTGATGGAGGTCGATGCGCTCGGACGCCGCAAGCTCGACCGGCAGAAAGGACGCGTCCTCAAGGAGATTGAGGACAAGCCTGAGGTCCCCGGAAAAAACATCGTCTTGACCATCGATCAGGATCTGCAGCTCGCGGCTATTAAAGCGTTTGGCGACAAAATTGGGTCGGCGGTCGCGATCGACCCGCGCACTGGCGAAATTCTCGCGATGGTATCCCGTCCGTCTTTTGATCCTACCGAGTTTTCTCGAGGAATTCCGACACAGCTCTGGCAAAAACTTCTGGCCAACGAAAACAAGCCCCTGCGCGACAAGACGATCATGGATCACTACTCGCCCGGGTCGGTTTTCAAAACGATCACCGCAATTGCCGGGCTTCAAGAAGGCGTCATCGACGAAAACACCAAGATTCACTGTTCGGGCTCCCTGCGCCTGGGAAATCGGGTTTATCACTGCTGGAAAAAAGAAGGTCATGGGGATGTCAACGTCATCAACGCGCTGACAAGATCGTGCGACACTTTTTTTTACCGGGTGTCCCAGAAGCTCAAGAGCGTCGACGATATCGCGAAATGGGCGATGCATCTTGGACTCGGAAAAAAAACCGAAATCAACCTTCCACGAGAAACGGCCGGTCTCATTCCAACGATAGGCTGGAAAAAACAGCGTTTCAACCAAGAGTGGACGGGCGGCGAAACGCTATCA
>CAMBEX010000132.1 GCA_945865865.1 Bdellovibrio sp. ZAP7 | reverse complement strand
CAAAATCCGCCGACAAGGTCTGCTACATCGTACAGGTCCGCCCAAAGAGCAGCCTTGCTGGATCCTCGACCGAGCCTGCCGCGTCTACTCCAAGTCGTGAAGCTGAGGGCGTTTATCTTCAGGACGGAAAGATCAATCTCACCTACTTGAATGAGAGCGCGGAGCTTTTGCTCTCCACTGGCGATTACGGCCTTGCCCGAAATATTTTCATCACGATTCTCAAATCCGGCGAAGCCACTGCACAAGCTCTCTACGGAATTGCTCGTTGCTATGAGAGCGAAGGAAAATTTGACAAGGCGGAAACCTATTACCGCGACTCTGTGGCCTACCAGCCGACCCTGGATGCCTGCCAGAAACTTGCAGCCCTTCACATTCGCAGAAAAAACGACGAGGCCGCCGCGGAAACCCTTGAGAGAGCCCTGCATCTTAAAAACATCCCGGATCACCTCCGGCTGGAACTCCACAAGGCCTGCGGAAACTGCTGGCTCAGGGCAAAAAAACACGACCACGCCGAGAGAAATTACAAAAAGGCGATCGCCCTGGACCCGCGTTCCGACGCGCTTTTGGCCAATCTAGGAGCCCTCAATCTGCAGATTGGAAAAAACGCCGAAGCCAAGCGCTGCTTTCAGGATGCTCTGTCGGCCAATCCAAGAAACGACAAAGCCCTGAGTGGACTGGCCTCGGTCGCTCTCGCTGAAAACGAAAAGCGATCCGCTCATGATCTTTTTGCTCGGTCGCTCGAGCTTGAAATCAACAATCCGACGGCAGTCTACCACCTCGTCAAGTGCGCCTACGAAATCAAGAGCTACGCCACGGCCGCGAGAATCGTGGAAGAATATATTCAGGTCGCTCCGACTAACGCGAATCTTCTCTACAGCTTGGGAGGACTTCAGTTTCACCTGGGCCGCATCGACGAAGCGCGGGCAACGGCGCAGCGAATTTTGCAGCTGCAACCTAATCACGCAGGCGCAGGCGAGCTCGTTCAGATGGCCGATCGATATTCAGGCGGGGTAAATTAATATGAGTACGGACACTTTGAACACTCAGGAAGAAAAAGACGTTACCGAAATTCTCAAAAGACTCCTCAAGGCTCTGATCACTGAACAGGTTGACCAAAAACTCCCGGGGCTCGCCCTCGAGTCCGAAGAGAAAGCGGGCCACGCATGATTGTCCCCAAACCTCACCCTACCGACGGAGCTCCGATCCGTTGCCTGGTTATTCAGTTGGCGCGGCTCGGCGACACCATTCAAACATTAATGGCCCTCAAGGCCGCAAAACAGCTCTATCCAAGACTTGAGATTCATCTGCTTGTGCGCGAAACCTTTGCCGCAGCAGCGGCTCGGGTTCCCTGGATTGATGAACTCATCACGCTTCCAACAAAAGAACTTTTGGGACCGGTGATCAGCGGAACAAAATCGGAAACAGACGCCATCAAAGATCTGGCGCGCTGGGTTGCTCCCCTAGTTGGAAAACGCTGGGACTTGGTAGCGAACTGGAGTTTTTCTGAGGCCAGCAGTTACCTGACTGCCCTCCTGCCCGCACACCACAAGATTGGTTTTACGAGACGTGATGACTTCAGCTTGGTTTCCGCAGACGGATGGAGCCAGTACATTCACGGAGTCGTTCAGGCTAATGTCCCACAAAATATTCACCTGACGGACATTCTGACGACGCAGCTTCTGACCGAACTTCAAATTCATTATGGTTCACCCGCCGACGCCCAGGATGCGCAGGTCACCGGAAAAAACTTTTTTACCCTCGATCTCAATGAGGACTCCGCAGAGTGGCCCATTCAGGACAGTTCGCGAAAGTGGATTGGCATTCAACTCGGAGCTGGGCAATCCGTTAAAACCTGGGACCCTGCGAAGTGGGCAAAAACTGCCACGTATATTTTAAATTCGCATCCCGATCATCATGTCGTGTTCTTGGGCGGAACCAATGACCTAGGAAGAGCCAAAGAGGTTCAGCTCATTCTTCAGGAAAATGACATTGATCCAAGACGCGTGCTCTCTTTGGTGGGAGAGACGGACTTCAGTCTTTGGGCATCCGTGGTGGGTCGCTGCCAATGGATTTTTGCCGGAGACACCTCTGTCATTCATCTCGCAAGCGTACTCGGAACCCGTGTTCTCAATGTTTCTGTCGGTCCCGTCAGATGGAGCGAGACAGGCCCCTACGGAAACGGACACTACGTGGTCTCAGCGAGTCGCGATTGCACCGGCTGTGCATCGAAGTCCGTGGACCTCGCTGAACACTCGTGTTCGGAGCAAGTCTCTGCTGAGGCCGTTTTTGGCACTTGGCTCTATGCCAATCAGGAGTGGACTCACCAAAGAAAACTACCACTCGCTCAACACTTTGCACAATTGGGGTTCGTTGACGCACTCGCTGGAATTCAGATTTTTCGCTCCCGAATCCGAGAGAGCGACGACGGCGGTGGAGTCATTTACGAGCCCGCCTTGAGAATCTCCGAAGGGATCACTCCCCGTGAATGGCTGTCTCCAGTCGTGGGACATATCGCACGTGCTTGGTATTGCGGTTGGACTCCGTCCGTTGGGCAAGAGCTCAACCGAGCCGCGATCAATCCCTCGCTGATTCAATCGCTCAGGCTTCTCGATGAGGCCGCAAGCGTCCTTGAACGAGTCTGTGGCGAGGGGCACCGAACCGCACTTGAGCTTCTAGAAAAAACTGCCACGTTGCGATCCGATCGCCTCATGGATCTGGGTCAGAAAAATAAACTCAAGGCCCTTGGAAAAAAGCTGGCGGACCTGGACGGCTTGGTGGATCGCCTCGCGAAGGCGGACCCCACTCTAGAAGTTTTTTCGAATATGTCGCGCGTCCTCATGCATAATCTCAACGGCAACCAACTCTCGGAACTGGGCAGGGAGAGCGCTGAGGTTTATCGTCAGCTGCAGCTGGGTGTGCAGCTCATGCGTGATTGGATTCAACACACATTAGGCCTGGCTCGGCCTGTTGCCATTGAGCGAACTTTTCAGAACTGAAGTAACCAGACACCGAGGTGCATATGGGTCAAATTGAAACCGAAACGAAGACAGAAAAAATGAATCAAGACATTCTACCAGGCGCGGGGTTCAAGGAGCTCGCCGAGGAGACACTGCAGATCCTTTTGCAGTTCAGTCAGGAACTTTCCAAGATGGCCACTGATTTGGCAAAATCTACCGACGAAGAAAACGTCGCCTTCGATAAGCTCGTCGATGGACTTCAAACGCTGACCGATGGAATCAAAACGGTAAAAACGTATCTTGACCTCGGGCCCATGGCACACATTGAGTCACTGGAACAAGGAATGGAACTCGCTCTCACTGAGTTGCTGACTGCCTACCAGGCCGGCGACTCTCAGAAGTTCAACGACACGCTCACGCAACTTCTTGTTCCTAATCTCGATGGCTGGACCTGCACCGGGATTCCGGCGTTGATTCGGTCGAGAGACTGTTAAGTGCGATTCTCGCAAACGCGATTGATTCACCTCACTGTGTGAGGTTTATGGTGGGACCTCGAGAACTGAGGCTGGCTCTCATACCAGCGGACTATTTCGGCGTCGGTCCTGAGTTTTCTCCACGGATACGGCTCTCCATCGCCAGCTGAACTTAGATTACCGCGGCTCACGAAGTAACCATTTTGAATTGCCGTTGCCGTGTACTGGAAAACCAACACATCCAGCAACTGCTGGCGTGAGTCACTGGACTGATAGGGCCGCGCCATCAGAAAAAATGCCAATGCTGCCATCGTAAGGCTCACATGAGTCACCTGCCACCGCGACCACGAAGCAGGATGGGTTGAAAACCTCGCAGGTTTGAACGCTCCCTGCAGGACGACCAGAACTAGAATACAGATGCCCGAGAGAAATATTTGCAAGTAACCAAAGACCCCAAGGTGGCCAACCACGAAGAAGGACGACACGGGAAGAATCCATGCTGCAAAAAAAGGCAAATCACCTGACTCAAAGCATGACTTCCACCGTCGAGACAATGGGACAAACATCAAGAGCATGAGGAGAGACGGAACGGAAAAGAGCAGATAGAAGACGTACTTACCCAGCTGAACCCCCGAAAGTCGCGCCGCATGCTTGAGATCAGGAGGAGACAATGCAACGTCCTCGTAGCGTGGCAGCCACCCCATCCGAAACTTTCCGTCTATCCAATACAGCCCTTCTACGAACGGCCAATGATAAGTGCTTACTGCACGGTCGCTGGCGTTATGATCCAAGCCCAGTCGGGTTGCGTCGTAGGACGTTGTCATTAGAGCCTGAAATCGCCATACGCTTTGAGCCGAGGCGGACTCAAAGTTTCCGGAGGCGCCAGCTAAATAGTGACGATTTCCAAATGACCAACCATAAACGATGGGCATTGCCACAAAGAGATAGAGTGGCAACCAGCGAATCGTTCCGGATCGCCAAACCGTAAACAACCAAAGCGGCGCAAGAAAGGCAAAGGAGGTTTGCCTAAATGCACCGCTCACCGCCCAAACAATCGTCGCCAAAACGACTCTTCGAAAACTGCGGTCCTGGATGGACTTGCGGCACAAAAGCGCAAACCAGGTGGCCATCATCCCTTCCAAAGCATAGGAACCGGCAATCACACTGAAATAATCTAAATTAATACTGAACGCGTAAGCTGCAGTCGCGAGCAATGCATTGCGTGGAGTGAGTCCAAAAGACTCCGCAAGGCCATGGGCAAACCAGATCCCACAGAGAGAGCCCACCACATTGATGAGAATCAAGCTGTCGTTGATGTTGGCAATGGCTTGATTAACGAGCCAGCCCAGGAAGCAATAGCCAAAATAACCGGGAGGATGCGCAATCCAAGTACCCAAACCCCCAATCGCATAGCCGATGGAGTCGCCTCCGACGAGGCCTGAAGGCCAACACAGTATTCGTAACACCAACGCTAAAACTAATATCGTCCAAAGCCACCGGCGTGAGTTCACAAACCAATCGTGGCGCTCACCCGTTTAAGTTGTCAATTCCTAATGAACTCCCTCAATCCAACGGACTTTCACCGTAATGCGGTCATGAGCTGACTCCCATTTATGGAGTTGGCTTCTCAAAGCATTACCCGCGCGAAGCCACGATGGCGAGAGTGCGGGCCGGGGCAGGCCATGGAGGGCCATGCTTTCGAGGAGCCAAGGCCATACAAAAGAGTCAGCGACTGAAACGCACTACGATTTCTTTTTCTCAAAATCCGGATTGAGTAGATCGAGCTTTTCTTTGATCTGCTTTTCGAGCCCGCTCTCTACAGGACGGTAAAAACGCTTACCGATGAGCGGTTCAGGCAAGTGACTCTGCGACGCGCGAGCCCCGGCTTGATCGTGAGCGTAACGATAACCCGCGCCGTAACCTTCGCTCTTCATGAGTCCCGTGGCGGCATTTCGCAAATGCATCGGAACGGGCAGAGCACCCGACTGCCTGACTTCCGCGAGAGCCTCGTTGATTCCGACATAAGACGCGTTGCTCTTGGGGGCTGACGCAAGATAAGTCACGGCCTGAGCAAGACTGATCCTCGCCTCGGGCATTCCGATAAAATCGACTGCGTCTTTCACGGCAAGCGCTACTTGAAGTCCGCGAGGATCGGCGTTTCCAACATCCTCTGACGCCAAAATCACGAGCCTTCGCGCAATAAAGAGCGGGTCTTCACCGCCCTCAAGCATTCGCGCCAAATAATAAAGACCCGCATGCGGATCACTGTCGCGCAGGCTCTTGATAAATGCTGAAACGACGCTGTAATGCTCTTCGCCCGACTTGTCGTAGGGAATGGGTTGACGCTCAAGCGCGGATTCGAGTGCGTGCTGAGCTTGCTCCACCGACAATGGCTCGCCGCCCGCCTCACTGACAAAGAGCGAAATATTTTCGACCGCAGTGAGCGCACGTCTCGCATCACCTTCTGAAATCGAAGCGAGCCACGCCGTCGCCTCGGGTGAAAGCTTGAGAAATCCACCCAGCCCGCGCACAGAGTCCACGAGCGCCCGTTCAATGACTCGCGAAAGTGCTTCATTAGAAAGCCGTTCAAATCGAATCACCCGCACTCGCGACAAAAGCGCCTGATTGAGCTCAAAAGAAGGATTTTCTGTCGTGGCTCCGATCAAAGTCACGGTGCCGTCTTCGACATGCGGAAGAAGCGCGTCTTGCTGGGATTTATTGAAGCGATGAATCTCGTCCACAAAAAGGAGAGTCTTGTGGCCTATTCGCTGCGACTGGCGCGCCCGTTCGACGGCTTCTTTAATGTCTTTGACTCCGGAAAGGACCGCACTCAGCGACTCGAAGCGTGAGCGGGTTTTTTCGGCGATGATCTTTCCAAGTGTCGTTTTTCCGCTTCCGGGCGGCCCCCAAAACACGAGCGATGGGACGCGGTCGTTTTCAATCCACTGACGAAGAGGCTTTCCGGGACCTAAAACCCGCTCATGCCCCACAAAGTCCTCAAGACTGATGGGTCGCATCCGATGCGCCAGGGGCTGTTGGCGGGACATTCCAGCCCCCCCCTCACCGCTCGTCCCGGACGTTCCTGGGTGGGACGCGCTTCCAAAAAGATCCCCGGTTTCGTCGTCTTTGTTCAAATCTTTACGCACCTAATACTCCGCGGTTTCGTCCTCAAAGCTCTGACTGGAAAGGGTCAGGCCTTTGATTTATCCTAGGGATACCCAAAAGATCTTAAGGAAACACCCCAACCATGCCCCGTTCGAACCCGCCCCGCAAGCTCAGTGCTTTGAAGATTAAAAAAGTCGGTTTTGTCGTGAAACACAACCATCACGAGGCGGCCGACCTCACCTTGGAGCTTGCCGAATTTGTGATGGAATCCAAGCTCCCGGTCGTCTTTGCTGACGAAAGTTCGCATCTAGCCCGAATGCTCAAAAAGCGTAATTCTAAGGGAAAAATCATCATTTTGCCCAAGCCCAAACTCGTCGATCATTGCGACCTCATCGTTGTACTGGGCGGCGACGGAACGTTTTTAAGTATCGCGCGACTCATGCACGGTAAGAGCGTCCCAGTCATGGGGGTCAATATGGGACAGCTGGGCTTTTTGACTGAAATCAAAAAGACCGAGGCCCTGGCCCAGCTAGGAGCTATTCTCCGGGGCAAGGCCCCCCTCATTAGCGAGCGCGCCCTTTTGGAAGTCACCCTCACTCGCAAAAACCGCGTGGTCTTTCAGGGTCCCGTAGTTAACGACGCCGTCATTTCAAAAGGGGCCATTGCCCGCATTATCGGAATCCAAATCCTCATCAACGGCAAGGACGTCAGTCATGTTCGCGCGGACGGAATCATCGTGAGCACCCCCACAGGCTCGACCGCCTACTCCCTTGCAGCAGGAGGTCCAGTCGTCGAGCCATCGATGCCAGCCCTTGTGATTTCAGCTATTTGCCCGCATTCGCTGACCCAAAGACCCCTGGTTGTGAGCGATGATTCTGAGATTCAGATGCGCCTGAACCATCGTCCGGGCCACGTCTTATTGACCCTGGACGGGCAGGACGCCGT
>CAMBEX010000131.1 GCA_945865865.1 Bdellovibrio sp. ZAP7 | reverse complement strand
TTGCGGCGCGCCTGTACGGCGTGTAGTTCGGACATGGAGTGGTTCCTTTTCTGGCCGGATGGTCCGGCCGGTTGAGTTTTCTTTCAGCGTTGCAGCCGAGAGAGTGAACCACTCAACTTTCAATTTCAACTAACCTGGGGACAACGCCGTTTCCATTGCCCGAGTCGTCTAGTACGCTTCCAGTTCCTGATGTGCCAACTCCTTCATTCAAATGCCAAAGCCCCGCAATTCCATTCATGAGGTCATTTGCGCCTGACGACCCTGTCGATCCCACAAGCGACGTGTAATCCGTCGAGGTTTCATTTTGAATCGCCCCACTCGAGAAATCCGGAAGCTCCTTAAAAAACGGCAGCGTCGGAATCCAAGAAAGACCCGTCCACAACGAGCTGCTCCCTGCCGCCATTACGTGCGAAGTGAAGGTGCCGGAGTAGTTAGATCCAATTTGATTTGCGCAGTTGCCCTGCGTTCCGTCACAACCACCCGAGTTACCCAGTTTAAGTCCCTGAGTGCTTCCATCCGCAAGCGTTCCTTCAACAACGCCGATAAGCTCATCTAAGTTGGAACTGTCGGGATCTACGACAACGGGCTCCGTAATGTTCACGGTAACACTGGATGTTGAACTGTTTCCGATCGCATCCGAAATCTCAGCCGCGATCGTGTGACTCCCGGCGCTCATTTCGCTCGTGTCGAGCTCCGCACTAAACGCAGTCCCCGTGCAAGCTCCGCCCGAACCACTGACGACTCCGTCGACTTTTACAGTCACCGTCTGGTCAGCTTCAGAACAAGTACCGGCGACACTCACCCCCACACCCTGCTCAATGGAGTCCTCTGCCGCAGGATTTGTGATCGCAATTGCAGGAGGCGTATTATCCAGTCCAAATGGGGTGCTGGGTCCTGCTGCCAAAGCCAAGTTTCCTGTGAGATCCGCTGCCGTCGCTGCTGCGACAGAAATTCCAACCGTCCCGGACCCGGTGCAGTTACTCAACGTGACGGTTCGCAACTCGAGCCCGGTTCCACTCACCGCTTTTGTGCAACTTGCGGTGCCAGTCGTATTCAAACTCACATCACCGACGACCAAACTCACACTGTCAGCGCCGCTGTAACTCACGCCAAAAGTCACCGAGCCCGCGCTATTGATGCTGTCGTCCGAAGCCTCTCCGATGGTGACTGCTGGAGCCTCATTATCCACCGAAACTTCAGCACTCGGTCCAACTCCCTGAGAAATATTTCCGGCATCATCGCTCACCGTTCCGGTTGCGATCGAGACGGCCACCCCGCCGTCGCCCGAACACGCACTCAGGGTCACGGTGCGAGAGACCGTTCCAGCGCCACTCACGGTAGCGGTGCAGTCCACATCGCCTGTGTAACTCAACTGAAGATCATCCGCAGCCAACTCCACGGCATCTGCGCCCGAGTAAGACACCGTCAATGAAATGGAGTTTGCCGACCTGAGGCGCGTGCCCGAGGGAGCGCTCAAACTCAACGTGGGCACTGTCACATCGCGAGCGAGCGAGACGGACGCCGATGTGGCGCTGTTACCCGCGAGATCCGAAATCGTCGCGACGAGCGCATGAGCCCCCTCGGTAAGTTCGGTCGTATCAATTGCTCCAGAAAACACAGAACCCATACAAACTGCCGAGCCCGCCGCAACACTTGAGCCATCCACAAAGATCTGTACGGTCTGGCCATTCTCCGAGCAGGTGCCCGAGATCGAATAACTTGCCGAGTCGGTAGTCGCATTTACTGTACTCGGAGCGGTGATGTCGATCTCGGGATTCTCAGTGTCGATGACGACGTTATTATTTCCGGCCAGCGATCCGATCGGCGCAGGTGAACCCAAAGCCGGAAGCGTGAGCACTGCCGCATTGAGTGCTGCATCTTTAATTGTTCCGCCACCCAAAGAAAGCGCCGCCGTATCCAAGTACTCGAGATCCGCGGACGCATCTCCCGCTTGAACAGTGTAAGCAAAAATCAAAGCGCTGGTTCCTGATTTACGCGTGTAAAGTGCATTGCGGTGGGTGGCACCCGTCTCGAGTTTAAGAAACGGCGAGCCCACCAACGTGACCGCCTCCGAGAAATCCACCCGAACTTCGATTTCGTCCCCGGCATTGTAATGCGCATTACCCGCAACCGCAGAGACGTTGACCACCGAGGGTCCGGTGAAATCATAGGCGACTGCGATCGACTCGCTGGTCGATGCCGTGTTTCCGAGCCCTGCCAGGTCTGTCGCGCCACCGGCCGCAATCAAAGGACTGACCGTTCCGTCGACTCCGATGGCCGTCGCGGTCAGTACAAAATTAAGGTCGTCGCCCGTGTTGGCCACGGACCACGTGATGCTTCCTGCCGTACCGGTATTTGAGACATCCGCACTCGTGAAACTTGAAACGATCAGTTTTTCGCTAAAAGTCGCCAAAAATTTAATCGGAAGCGTTTTAGTGAGCGCGACCTGACCCGTATATCTTGCGATCGTTACCGTGGGTGGCGCAGTGTCCACGCGAATCGCAGACGAACAAGCGGAGGTGACCGAATTTCCAACCTGGTCAATACTCGTGATTTTGTAGGTATATGAATTATCGCTTGAGGAAGTGAATGTATGCGTGTGTGTAGCGGTTGACTCCAAAGTATCCAGAGATCCCATTGAAGTCTGACAAGCCGTGCCCGAATAAAATTGAATCTTTTGCGTGACCACGCTGCTCGAGGCTGACTGAGTCCATTGCGCGGTTGGCGAGTTCGTCCCGTGTGGCGAAGTATTCACCCAACCCAAGACCGAGGCAGCCGTCGGCCCGCTACGGTCGATCGACACTGTATTATCCACGCTCGTGGATGCGATGCTTTTATTTCCCGCTACGTCAGTGATTGCACCGGCTCGAAGTGTCGGAACTGCCGTGCCCACATTTGAGACTGAGCTCACCGCTGCCACGTCGAAGATTTGATGATCCCCCGTGTCCGTGACCGTCCATCCGACTGTCTTCAGCGTTCCCCTCTGATACATGTCCTTGGCAATAAAACTCGCTGGATCGATGGGCTCACTAAAAACCACTTTGTACTGAATCGGAAACGCCGCGGACGGATCGGATTGTCCTGTGGCTTGCTCAATCGTAACCGTAGGTGCCGTGCCGTCAATCTCAGCGCCGCTCGAACAAGCGGACGCCGTTAGGTTACCCGCCTTGTCGTAGCTCGTAACGTTAAAGTAGTAAGTCTTTCCGGCCGTGACCCTGAGAGAGTGCTTGGCGATCACCCGAGTTCCTAGGTCATAGCGCGAGCCCGCGCTTGCGGACGTAGTGCAGGCACTGTCTGAAAAATACTGAATCACCTGTTTACCGAGATCCACCGAAGCGCTTCGTTCCCAGTTTGCCGTCAGCGTTCGCGCGCGCGGAAGGATCGCTGAAAAAACTGGATTTGCCGCAGCAGCAGGCGCACTCAAGTCAACTGTGATCCCGAGCGAACACCCCGACCACCGGACGTTTCCGGCGTTATCGACGCTCTTGATTTTGTAGCTATAGCCCAGGCCATTTGTCCCGCTAAACGACGCCGTGCGGACCGCGGCGGCCACCTGGTCAGAGGCTACAGTCACGCTCTGCTCACCTCCAGATGCCGAAACACACTTGAGTCCTTCGTAGAACTGAACGCTTTCGGACGCCAGATCCGTAGAACTGGATTTTTTCCAACGCGCCGTGAGGGTGACTGTTGTCGAATAGATTTTGAGGGACCAGGCAAGGCCCGTGGCCGCATTGGGTGGACGCGTGTCGGGTGCGGTAACTGCGGCGTAGGTTGCGCCCGAAAAGAAAACGCCAATCGCGGTCGTCAAAAAACCAACAGCACGCTGAACGCGTTTCCAGAGGGCGCGCGCGCGCGAGGCTTCAGTGTTTTGACAATCACAAACGTTCCGCAAAATTCTTCCTTCGGGGCTGCGCAGTTTCACCGCTTTCTGGCCCGTCAGTCAGCTTGACTCACTGACCCAAACCAGAACATCGCAACGCAACCCTTGATTATTATTTTACATTTAATCTGTGTAACGACCTAATCAGGGAACACATGGAATTATCGGTATTTTAAGGGAAATAATAAAATTTACAGCACACACACATTGGCACGCGATCGCCTGTGTCACGCGTGACAGGGTGTTGGCGGCATAAAATGCAAATCGGGCTTTGCGAGGGATTATCTAATTAGTGCTGAGAACCTGCGCACCACGAACAAACGAGCGCGCAAAAAAAACCTGATTCAAACGTTTGAAACGAAAATCCTAGAACTGATAACTAAAAGACGCGACCGGAAAAATCCCGCTTCGCTCAGTCACGGTCACAGCAGGGTCGGTGGTGCTGGATTTCGAATAGACCAACTTAAATCCACCATGAAGCTTTTTCCAAAGTACCGGCACAAAACCGAACTCTACTTGTAAACCGCTGCCGGTCTTGCTCTGGGCGAGCAAATGGTACGAAATTCCTAGATTCCAATCTCCCGACTTGCCGATAGCGGTAGCCAGCTTAGGTCCAAAGTCATAACCACTCCAGGTCTCAGAACCCACCGTTCCTGAAATCACCGCCAGATTGACGCCTAATTGGAAGGACTTCAAAAAAGATGCACCTGCCGAAAAATTCGTGAACATGAGTTTAGACTCAGAGCTGCCCACGGTGCTGTTGACCGGCGCGACGTTGAAGTCAATCCATCCAGCGCGCGCACTCTGCGCGCCGCCCGCGATGCCCGCGATGCCCGCAAGACCGACAAAAAGCATTACCGCAAATCCGCCCGCCAAATTTTTGATCTTGGATGCCATATCAACAAGTCTACTAGAAAAATCCGAGCCCGCAAGCGCCTAGATGTGGGCCCTACATTGTCCCCGGCACTGGCTGTGACGGACCCGGCGAAGGTGCAAGCCAAAGCGAATCCGGTGTGGCCATCGCCGCGGGCTGAAGCGAGGGTTCGCCTTCAAGAGACTCTTCAGACCCGCCCTCGGACTCCAAATCTTCTTCTTCGCTCTCCTCAAGATCATCAGCTGAACCTAAGTCCGTGCAACCTCGAACCCCGGGCGCACCCGGCGCATCGCCCACTCGCACATGAAAGTGATTGCGATGACCTCTCACATGTTTGATCAGACGTTTGTTTTGCGCCCATTCGGGGTCCGAACCCGCCAACTTTCCAAGCTTGGCGATCAATCGTCTGTCCAAAAAGACAGCCTTCACGCAGGCGTAAGGATTTTTAAAAAGTTTTTTGAGAAACCAAAGATTCACACGCGGATCAAACTGCTTGGTGAACTCATTGACCTCCGGCTGGCCAGCCACCGCTCGCAAAAATCCCAAGTCCACATCAACGCCAGTGGTGTGCGACGCATGAGCACGCCTCCCACGGCGGCCGGAGATACAGCCTCCGCGCGGTGCTGAAAGATCTCCTACGTTTAGGCGAACACCTTTGTACTCAGAAGACGAGTATTCCTTGCCGATTTCGCGCCCCACCCACTCCAGCATCGCCACCATGGGATCCGTGCCAAAACTCGTACAGCGCAGGGGGTTTCGAACGATGATTCGGTTTTGAGGAGTACCTAAAAGCGCGCGACCGTCGACTAAAAATCCACTACTCACGGTGCAGTAGGCTTGGGCTCGAGTTAATGCCGCAGGACGAAGCTCCCTAACAAGAATCTCCAATACATCGCCGCTTGCACCCGCTTGCACCAGATCCACGTAATGCTTTTGCTCGGGAGTCATCTCATCGCAAAACGTCCACTTTACCCGCGATGGCGCACACCCAGGGAGTCTACGACCTCGCGCCACCGGCGATTTCGAACAGCAAAATTTACCACGGTAACCGTACTCAGGATTCCACTGCGAACAAAAGCCATGGTCCGGCTCACCGAGAGAGACTGGCAGATATTCAGAAACAGGATCTGAGGGAAGAAAACCGAGTTCTAAACTCGACGCACTCAGAGCGGCGGAAAATGCCGGCCCAGAAAAAATGGCTACTCCCAGCAAAGCGCAAGCAAGCGTCTTAAGAATTTCTTTGAGCAGTACCTTGCGGAGCATCAGGGAAAGATAAAAAGGAATCCGCTGCCCGTCAAACTATTAAGACCAGCCCGACTGATCCCCGGCCCGCTCGATCAAGCTCAGCTGCCGCTCCAGATCGTCGGTTTCGTCGCTCCAGTAGCGATGAGAGCCAAAATGTGGAAAAGCGGGCGGAAACGCCGGATCTTTCCAGCGCCTTGCCAACCATGCGGCGTAGTGCACAAAACGCAGCGCTCTCAAAGGCTCAATCAGTCGAAGCGTTCTACGATCAAACGAGCGCATCTCCTCATATCCCTCGACCATCAAGGCCCTTTGCCTCAGCGCCTCTTCATCGCGCCCCGGAACGAGAAGCCACATGTCCTGAACGCCTGGTCCCGTGACCATATCGTCGAAATCCAGGAAAAAAGGCCCCTGATCGTTCCAAAGTAGGTTTCCGAAATGGCAGTCCCCATGCAGTCGATGAATCGAAGCCGCGCTAAAGAGCGGCTCGCTCACTTCGCAAATTTTTCGAACCACGCGCTCAAAACGGGATGCAAATTCGATCGGAATCCATTGACCCGTCAGCAGAAACTCAAGATTGGCCACCCCGTAAGTCTGCGGACAGATCTTCACTCGATTGGGGGCCTCGCGAGTTGCGCCGACATTATGGATTCTCGCTAGCAATCTTCCCACACGCAGGAGCTGCTCATCCGTGAGTTCCTCGGGTGCGCGGCCGCCCACCTTTGGAAAAATCGCAAACCAGATCTGCTCGTCTGGAGCGCCGTGAGTGAGCTGCAGAGTCCTTCCATCCGGAAACCCAAGCGGAGCAATGGCTGGAATTTCAGCGGCCACCAGATCCGCCAAAAACTGGTGCTCCTCGAGAATCTGCTCCTCGCTCCAGCGACCTGGGCGATAAAATTTAGCGACCCTTCGACTGCGCGTTCCGTCTTCTGCTTCAACTTCGACGTCGTAAACGCGATTTTCAAAACTATTGAGGGTCATGCAGCGCCCAGTACACTGCAGGCCCGCCCGCTCGACCGCATCCAGTACCCGATCCGGAGTCAGTGAAAAAAAGAAATCGGTCATTCTCCCGAACCCTCAGAACCGCCTTCACTGCGTTCGGCCTCAAGCTGTTTGAAAAGTGAATCCACCGGAGTTTCCAATTTCTTGTCGCGATTGCACGAGCGGCAGGCGCAAACGATATTGCCTTGGGTCGAGGTTCCGCCCCGGGCGAGTGGGGTGACATGATCCATGGTGAGGTCTTTTGCAGAAAACTTTTTCTCGCAGTAATGGCAAGTCCCGCGGTTAACCTGATCGAGCCACCACTGAGTTTTGCGCATTTCTTGGGCTTTTTGGCGCTCTTTTTTAAGGCGCTTGGGATCGGTATGCGCGGGATCTAGGCTAAAATACTCAGACCCCTTTTGATTGCGTGACATTGCTGGCGAATGTAGCGAAAGGGCCACAGAATGGCAAATCAGGATGTCCGTTCAACTTCGGAAGTTTGAAACGTGACCCCACGCTCGCCCTTTTCAAACGTATAGACATGAT
>CAMBEX010000130.1 GCA_945865865.1 Bdellovibrio sp. ZAP7 | reverse complement strand
ATCTGAGCGTTTTTCGCGCCAACTGCCACGGTTCACGATCCAGCGATAGTGAGAGGTCGCTTGCTCGTAATCGCGAATTTCAAAGAGGGTCTCTGCCAGGTTGTAGTGGACCTTCGGAATCCTGGGGTCGCTTTCCTCGACGATTCGGGTAAATGCATCGTAGATCAGCGCGAGTGTCGAGGTGAGTTCGCCCACACCGTCAGCGGCCTTGTTCTTGACCGCAAGAGCCTGAAGGGACTCGGCACTATCCAAGATCTGTTTTCGTGCGGCCGGAAAGTTCAAAAACTCTGGATGCTGCTTGTAGAGTGTCCCGAGGTCCCGCAGCGTGTCGGGAAGTTGCGAATACCTGCGTCGGTTGAATTGATTTTCATAGGTCAGCGTGACGATTTCAAGAGTCTCGGGGCGGTCCGCCTCTTCACTGACGTTTTTATTTTTCCAATAAATCAGGTCGGCCTCATGACCGTGGGAGCGCAGGAGTTTTGCGAATCGAAGCGACACGCGACCGAGTATCTGACCTTTGTCGAGATTTCTAAACCAAGGGAGTACGTGGGCGAGCGTAAACCGCGCGTCCTTTTGCTCAAATCCCTCTAAGAAAAACAGGGTCGCATCCAGGAGTGTATTTTCCCGGAGATCACGATCCGTATTTGCGGCGCCCAACTCGTCGTAATGCCGGATCTGCCTTTCTACGTAACTCAGGGATTCTGGGATTTGTTTGAGATTGTAGTTGCTCCAGGCGAGCTTATGCAGCGCAAACGGATAGTGAGGAGTATCGGGTCGTTTCTCGACCTCGATCAGGTATTTAATGGCCCGTGGATGGTCGCTGGCTTCGATCGCAAATTCCGCCAGCGCCATGTAGGCCGGGATGATTTCTTCGGAGGAAGGATAGTGTTCGACGAGAAACGTGAAGTCCCGAATGGCATCCTTTTTGGACGGAATTTCCTGGTTAGCTTTGGCCCGTAGAAAATAGGCATGGGGAATTTCGCCGTCATGCGGGTATTTTTTGATCAGCAGCGTGAGAGTTGAAACCGTTTCTTGCAGCGACTTTTTATAGGCTCCAAGCTGAATCACGCCCTGCGAGCGGTGTGCGCGGCCATGGGCGATGCGAAAGAGCAGCGCTGATTTCAGTGATTGAATGTCTCCGAGTCGCGACAAAAAATGGGGCTCTTGTTGTGCACCTCTGTATTTTTTTGCGAGTGTTCTAAGTTTCGAGATAGCGATGTCCTGAGCAGCGATGGCCGCTTCGTCGACGTTGCGATCCGTTTGCTCGCGAACGCTTTCGCGGACGGCTTTTATAGGCGTGGATGTTTTTACAGCGGCGTCAACCTGAACTGTGGGAGGTGCGGCCAACGCCCGCTGCACGACAGTGCAGCTTGTGACGGCTGAGCAGAGTCCGAGGGAGATGACCATCCCTCCTTTGAATAAGTCTCGAAATTCCATTTTAGGCTCCTCTCTACTTACCCTGCACAACGGCAAGTTTGAAATCGGTAAAGCCATGCAATGCGGCCGAGGCGAGCACGGTCTTGATCGTTTGGTAAGGCGTTCGTTGATCGGCGATGATCAGTATTTTGGAATCCACTTTGACGTCTGGGTTGGCCTGGGCAATGGCTGTTTGAATTTCACGTTTACGAGAGAGCGCCGCAGAAACCAGCCGAGACGAGCCGTTTGTCAGGAGCTCCTTGGGGTTGAACTGAAACTCCGTGAGTGTGTTTACGGGGGCGCCATCCACCTGAACGGCATCAGCAGAGATCTCCACCTTGAGGGCCTCCACCGGGGCGTCAGCGGCGTGTGCTTCGGGTAACAGCATGCCCTTAGTCGGCGTGATATCGACGGCGCTCGTGGCGTAGCTTTTGAGCAAGAACACCAAGATAATCGTGAAAATGTCAGCCATCGAGGTGATCTGAAGGGTGGCCTCCTCGGAGGGGCGATTTCTTTTTTTTCTGAAGAGCGATTGCATGGTTAAAAGCCTCCCAGAAGTACGCCTGGGACACTCTTTCTGAGAGTTTCCATGGCAAGGACGATTTCGCTGTAAGCGATTTGGTTTTCAGAGGTCAGGGTTACGGCTTGAACGTCGGGCCATTTTTTTCTGAGTTCCTGGAGTTCAGTCTCGAGGCGGGCTAAATCCCGCTTTCCTTGCGCGGGCACGATGTGCGTCGATGAGTGGGCCTTTCCATTCGTTTTTAAAAGTATTCCCTGGTTGGCGGTCAGTTCGACGGAGACCTCTATCGATGGGGGAGTGTCGGATTTTGCGGTCTCTCCGGAGGCAGCGATCCCGGCGTCAAAGACCCCGATCGAAAGAAATGAGGCCGACACGAGCATAAAGGCAATCAGGACCGTGAAGCAGTCGATGATCGACGCTAAATTGAGGTCAAAATCCTGCGAGTTTCCGCCGCTGCCACCCGAGATCACGCCGCACCTCCGATGGATTGAGTTCCCGACTTGGAACTTACGACCTCACTGCTGAGTTCTGCCGAAAGGGCGGCCGTTTCCACCGAGAAGTAGCGCTGTTTCAGGAGATCGAGTGACCGAATGGCCGAGTGTTCGACCTCGGCTATCAGACGATTGCTGCGATTCATTAAGAGGCTGAAGGCAATCATGCAGGGAATTGCGACCCCCAGTCCCAGCATGGTTGCGTTCATCGCAGTCGAAATACCGGCAGCCAGGAGCGCCGATTTTTGTTGGGCGTCAGCATGTCCAACCGCTTCAAACGAGTGAATGAGGCCAGCAATTGTTCCAAGAAGGCCCAGCAGAGTCGCGACGTTTGCCACCATTGCTAAAAAGCCCGTTCTTTTTTGAATGGACTGGGTGGCCTCACCCACCGCAAGTTCCAGACCGTGTTGAATGAGCGTCTCGGGTTGGTGTGCGCGAAGCAGTGCCTGTTTAGCGACTCGTGCCGCAGGCTTACCGGGATATCGGTCGCAAAGGGCCAATGCATCCCCGGTTTTTCCGCCCATGATCAGGTCGCTTAAGCGATGGAAAAACTCCTCTGAGTTCCTGATTGGAAAGTCCTGGTAGAGCGCTTTGGTTCGCTCAACGATGATGGCGACAGCAAAGGCGCCTGCGATCAGGATCGGGGCTACGTGGACCAGGTTTGTTTTTAGAAATTCGGCAAAGTCACCCATAAATACTCCTTGTTTAATAAGTGTCAGTTCAGGTTGCTGGGTTGGTAATCCACGGAGAGTAGGTCCGTCGATGTGAGAGACAAAATGAAGTCGATGTCTGTAATGGAGAGAGTTTTTCCAGAGACCGAAAACTGCGTGCTTGAAAGCGTGGTCGTGGTGCCGTTGGCGTGCTTGACTGCGACAACCATTTCCTCGTCACCCGTGGGCTCGCGAGTCAGGGTGAAAGTACCTTTCTTTTCGACGATGGATCTACCAATGGCATCAAGAATGGGTGTGTAGTCCGAGTCCGCGAGATTCATCGCAAGAGAGCCGTTTCCAACGAGTTGTCCGAGTTCAATGTAACGGTCTCCGCGGTCCACTGCCCAGCCTTTGAGGACACCCACCATGGTGTCTTCTTCTATGCGGCTGGCTTGTAAGTCCTGAACGGCCTGAGCGGTGAGCGGAACGATGGAGATGGTAAAGTAATTTCCAGTCGCGTCGACAACGCCGGTGTTGCCGTCGAGCGCGAGAAAAAACGCATCCAGCTGTTGTTTGACCGAGGAGACTGGAACCAAAGCCTGTTGGCCACTGGGGCAAAAAGAAACGCGATAGCTGTAACCCTCGATGGTCTTCGTGGTGCACTGGGTTCCGTCGGAAACATAGGAGCAGCCCGAGGCGCAGCAATACGTGTTCACGCGCGAGTCACTCGGATTGAGTTCCTGAATTTTTGCGAGGTCACATTTGTAGTAGGACTGGGGTTTGAATCCGGCGGGTGGATTTGATAAAATCTCCATTGTTTGGTCTTCCTCGTCCGAGACAAAGATGATTCCGCGAAGTGATCCTTCTCTGAAAAATCGAGAGTTCGTGATTTCGTTGTCGGCAAGTAGTTGAAGCACAGATCCGAGTCCGCGCTCAGAACCCTGTCCGGAGCTTCCGGTGCTGACGTTGACCATGAAGTCATTGACGAGTTGCTGGGTCCAAGCGGAGTCACCGGCGACCCCCGTGGGGGGCGTTGTTTCGATGATCGCTTTTCCAGAATGAATCGTGTCGTTTTGGAGTGTGTTGATACATTGAGTGACGCTGGTTTCACCGTTAGCGGTGTCCGGTGTCAGGCAGTGTGACGCCCCGGTCTGCGTGGGGTTGTCATCGCGCTGAAAGCATTTGGGAACGCCTTTGAGATAGTAGGGCAAAAGTTCTGCGCAAAGTGACGTGATGGGTCCGTCATGAAGTCCGGGCAAAAGTTTTGCCCAGTCAGGTCCCCATCCCGGAACGAGTTCATTGTACTGAAGGCCGCTCGTGAAAATTCCAGTAACAGGATCCACCAGGCTGGGGTTCCATGACGGATTTTGAAACTGATTGGTCTTTCCGGAGATCGCTCCCGCGGTCACGCCGTCGATGTAGTTTGAGTGATAACCGATGGTGCCTGAAATGACCGAATTGAGGTGGCCTTGAAAGGCTGTGTGCGCAAGATAGGTGTCGGTAGTGATGACAGCGACGCGAATATCCCAAGTGGGCTTCATGTATCTCTGGGCAAATCCAGAAAATCCGTCGCGCAACTTTTTTTGATTTACGTCCATACTCGCCGAGTTGTCGATGACCCAGAGGAGATCAATCTTGGTGTTGATTTCCTGACTGGTCGAAAATTTTTCGAGCATTTGTTTGTAGCGAAACAGTCCGTCCAGGGCCTCGGTGCAACCGGTGGCGGCGGTAAGCAACACCAGCAGGGAGGTGAAGGTCGAAAGGCGCAAGTGGGTGGTCATGCGTTCCTCCGTAGAGTTGTGGAAAGCGCTGTGCATTCCGTTAACCGACTAAAGTTTGGCCGGAGCCTGGCATCCGGCAACTTGAGATTCGCTTTTCCATGCGGCAAAAATGGCCTGTTTAGCTACGCCGTTTTCGTCGAGTTTTTCGAGTTCTTTTTTGACCTCGGCATCAAGCCCCTTGAACTCCTCGACGTTCTCTTCTGACGTTTCCTGGGCATCGACTCCGGCCAAGGCGCTTAAGAACGAGTCTTTCGCGATCTTGCAGTCATCGCTGCAGTGATTGGACTTCAGGCAATAGCGAACAGTGACGATGGATTTCGGGCCCGCCACCGCACCGAGCATGATTTGGTCGGGATGTTTTTTCACGGATTCATGACGAACGGGTTTGCCATCTACGCGAACGCAGAGGGACCTGGCGTTGAGCTTTAAATGTTTGAGAGTCAGTAGGTTCTTGTGAAGCGCGCATGCCTCACCATCTGCGTGTGAGGCGATCTCGGTGTGGCGAAAAGAAAGCGTGAAACAATCGGTGTGCGTGAGTGAGGGGGGCTGCAAATCCTGTGAAGGTATTGCGCCGATACTTTTCTCTGCTGAGTCACCGTCGGTTTCAGGAGTCACTGTTTTGGGTGATCCCACGAGCCCCGCGACGGGGGGCACCGTCGCGGGGGGGTGTTGGGCGGGGACGGCGGAGGAGGGCGAAACATGAGGGTCGCCTTTCTCTCTGCGGACTAGGAACAGGGTGAGGGTGAGAGCTCCAACTAGCCCCAGGGAGATGAGGGTGCGGGGGGTGGGGCGTTTTGATTCGAAGCTCATACCAGCGTTCTCCTGTTAAAGTTAATTTACATTAACAGTATTTGAGAACGCAAATGATTTCTGACGCGACGCAACAAAACTTTGATATTGCAGGATTTTATGTAGAAGAAAGGTTGGCCGCCGGGCTATTCGACCTGCTCCAGCCAGCTTAAAATCGCCGGAAGCGAGTCGGTCAGTCCCTTGTAGGCGAGGCTTTCAGGAGTCATCGAAAGGAGAGCTGAGCGGAGCAATGCTCGCTCGCCCGGGCTGCTTTTGATCGCTGCGCCGTCGAGAAAGTAGGAGCGAATCGTAAACACAAAGGCACGTTGATCCGGGATTCCCCACAAGACCTGCCTTTCAAACCGGACATAAAGAGGGGGTTCGCCCGGAGCCAATCCAGAGGCGGCTTCAAAACTTCGGCCCTGCCAATCGTGGGGTGAGATTCCAGGTGGGGCATCAGGATGATGGTTGAGGCGGTTGTCGGTGGCGATTCCCCAGGCGAAGCGCACATAGGGTCCGCGTGTGACCATGGCTTGAGTCAGTGACCTTGCCGATGCGTTGATTTTTTCAATTCCGGCAACAGGCTTGTGAATCGCGATGAAGTCGCGCCCGATTTTTTCGGAAGCTCCCCAGTGGTTCGGGCTGCAAAGGTGAATGGCCGTTAGTAAATCGCTTCCATCCTCACGAAGCCTCATGATGGCGATGTCTTCTTGGACCTGCATTGCCAGAGCGTCGAGCGCGGACTTGTAGGGGTGTGGTGAATTCGTGTTTTTTAGCGTGAAATCGGCTTCAAAGTGCAATTTTTCGTCGGTCAGACGGCACTCAAGCGTTCCGTCTGAAAATAAAAATAATTCGGGGTGTTCTTGGGTGAGTCGCCCGACCATCCAGCGCGAAACTGCTTGTTCGAGTTCCGGGGAAAAGTCGTGAGTGAGGAAATATTTTTTCAGGTTTTCTGCTCGGCACCTCTGCTTGTTTTCGCGATATCGAGGGAACTCGCGGTCGAGCTGAAAAACATGTGAGTCAGCCGAACCGTTTCCTAGGTCCGTACCCCAAGGTCGAAGTCCCGGGGCGACCTCGTAAAGCCCCTTCTCGAGAGGGAAATATCGTGCGGGAGCTCGGTGAATGAAGTCCCGGTTATGCATTGGAATATTGGGATTTTCTGGCATTTCAGCTGAGTTATCCGATGTTTATGTCGCAGCGCCAAGTCATTTTGTTGTGGGGATTTTTTGTATTAGGAAAATTTGGAATAAAACAATTCCAAACTTGAATAAATACAAGCGGCCTTTTAGGGTGACCTCACAATTTAAGGAGCCTGTTCATCATGATCTCTACACGTCCGAGCCGCGTTTCTCATGGGTCACGTTTTGTAGTCCTTTCGATTGCTGCGGCTCTGGCCGTAGGTTTGGTATCTGTGGCCGCGAACGCCGCAGTGACTCTGCAAAACATGGAGATTATTAAGATCGTGGATGGCGACACCGTTCATGTTCTGGATCAGTCGGGCAAGAAGATTAAGATCCGCATGGTCGGAATGGATACTCCGGAACTTCATTTGGCCACTGAAAACGGATTTCAAGGCCAGCTCCCTTGGGGAGATGACGCCGCTGAGTATCTCGCGCAGCTTCTTCCTCTGGGAGCCAAGGTCGAAGTGATTTCGTTCGGACAAGACAAGTATGGACGGACTCTGGGTCAGGTGATTTACCGCGGCCTTAACGTCAATGTGGAACAAGTTCAGCAAGGTCACGCGGTCTCGTACGTGATCTGCAACACCGGCGCCTGCACCAAGCAAGATCTCGAAGAGCAGCTTACGGCGACTCTTCAGTCGGCTTGCAATGAAGCGCAGAAAGCTCGGCGCGGAATTTTTAGCGCAAGCAATCCCCTCAAAGAGTTGCCCTTTGAGTTTCGTCTTCGCCTCCAGCATCGTAAGCCCGACAAGTTTGTCGGAGACCTTCGCACTCAGGAATACGTGACCCCTGAGCGTTACAAAGAAATCCCAGCTTGCGACCGTCTGTTCT
>CAMBEX010000129.1 GCA_945865865.1 Bdellovibrio sp. ZAP7 | reverse complement strand
AAGAGCGGCCGACTCGGTATTGACGAGTTCGTCGGCGTGAATCTTGGTCCTGAGTCCCAGTGCCTGTGCGCGAGCCAATATCCTTCGTGCCTCACCTAACGTAAAATATCCTTCATCGACAAAGACGTCGCATGCGGAGGCAAGCTTCTTTTCAGCTACGGCAGGCAGCATCTCTTCACAGATCTCGTTGAGATAATCCTCGCGCGCGACGCCTTTTGGAAAAGCGTGTGCCCCAAGAAACGTCGTCTCAAAAGTCATCTCCGGAAAGCGCTTTTTCAGGCTTTTGACCACAGAGAGCTGCTTAAGCTCGGTTTCGTAGTCAAGACCGTAACCGCTTTTGATCTCGATCGTGCGAACTCCAAAACGCATCGCCTCTCGGACACGCGATGCAGCGAGGTCTTCGAGCTGCTTGAGGGTCGCTTCGCGAGTCGCGCGAACGGTGGTCAAAATCCCACCTCCGCGTTGGGCGATCTCCTCGTAGCTTGCGCCACCGCAACGAAGCGCGAACTCTTCGGAGCGATCCCCCGCGAACACCAGATGCGTGTGGCAATCCACCAAACCGGGAATTACGGCCTGCTTGCCACGCAGATTTTTTTTGGGCGTGCGTAAAAACTTTTTAGGAAGTGCAGATGTAGGTCCCACCCACTCAATACGGTGGGGAATGGTTTTCGCTCCTACTTTGCGAACCGAGTACACGATAGCGCCGTCAGTGATGCGTCCCAGATCCTCTTCGGTGACACGCCTGCCGTCCTTGGCGCGCACTCCTGCGCCCGTCAAGATTTCAGAAGCATGGGTGATGGCTCGGTAGTTCACGTGATTTTAGTCTCCAACATCAGAGCATCGGAACCTTGCCACCGCGAGCAGCAAAAGTTCCACGAGCGATCTCGCATGCGGTTTCGTAACCCGCGTCGGCGTGTCTCACAATTCCCATTCCAGGATCAGAGTTCAAAACTCGGGTCAGGCGCCATGCGGCGTCTTCGGTCCCGTCCGCGACCACGACCATTCCCGAGTGCAGGCTGTAACCGATTCCGACACCGCCTCCATGGTGAACACTCACCCACGACGCGCCATTTACGGCGTTAATGAGCGCGTTTAAGATTGGCCAGTCGCCCACTGCATCTGAACCGTCTTTCATTGCTTCGGTTTCACGATTGGGCGACGCTACCGAACCGCAATCCAAGTGGTCGCGACCAATGACAATAGGCGCTTTTACCAGGCCTTTTTTAACTAAATCATTGAAAAGCAGTCCTGCCTTTTCGCGTTGACCGTAACCTAGCCAGCAGATTCGAGCGGGCAAGCCTTGAAACTGAATGCGCTCCTCGGCCATCGCGAGCCAACGAGCCAAGCCCTTGTCCTCCGGAAAAAGCTCGAGCAATGCCTGATCCGTTACCTTGATGTCATTGGGGTCACCTGAGAGTGCCGCCCAGCGAAACGGTCCGCGCCCCTCGCAAAACTGCGGCCTGATGTAAGCAGGGACAAATCCCAGAAAATCGAACGCATTTTTTACGCCCGCTTTGACGGCTTGTGCGCGAATGTTGTTTCCGTAATCAAAAACGTGCGACCCGCGCTTTTTGAACTCAAGCATCGCCTCGACGTGACGGCCCATACTCTCGATCGAACGTTTGATGTAGGTGGCCGGATCAGAGGCACGGAGACTGAGCGCGTGTTCAAGCGACATTCCGGCCGGAATATAGCCATTGAGTTCGTCATGCGCGCTCGTCTGATCGGTGACCATATCCGGGAGAAATCCGCGTTCGAGAAGTTCCCAATGAACCTCTGCCGCATTTCCAACAAGCCCGATGCTCACTCCCTTGCCCGCGCGCTTTGCAGCTTCGACTTTTTTAAGCGCGTCTTCGATCGAATCCGCCATCTCATCGAGATAGCGCGTCTCAAGCCTACGCTTGGCGCGTGATGGGTCCACTTCGACATTGAGTGAAACCGCTCCGGCCATCGAGGCCGCAAGAGGTTGCGCCCCGCCCATTCCGCCGAGTCCCGCAGTTAACACCACCCGCCCTCGCAGATCGCCCGCAAAGTGCTGGCGCCCGGCTTCGGCAAAAGTTTCGTAGGTACCTTGAACGATGCCTTGAGTTCCGATGTAGATCCACGAACCCGCCGTCATCTGGCCGTACATCATCAGACCCTTGTCCTCGAGTTCGCGAAAGTAATCCCAGGTGGCCCACTTCGGAACGAGCACGCTGTTTACCAAAATCACGCGCGGCGCGAGTTTGTGAGAGGGCATCACGGCCACAGGCTTGCCGCTTTGGATCAGTAGCGTCTGCTCGTCGGTGAGTTCGCGCAGCGATTTGACGATTGCTTCAAAACAATCCCAGTTGCGAGCCGCGCGGCCATTGCCGCCGTACACAACGAGTTGATCCGGATTTTCCGCAACCTCGGGATCCAGATTGTTCATGAGCATGCGAAGGGCTGCTTCTTGCTGCCAGCCCTTGCATTGAAGTTCGGTTCCGCGCTGGGCGCGCACCACCCGAGGTTTTGCCTGAGACATCACAGAGTTCTCCTGTTGGTTTTTTGTAACGCAAACCGTGGCCCGTGGAAAGCTGCGCGATTGCGCGAGCGCAAAAACTTAGCCGCGGGGGTTTGGCTCCCAACCTTATCTCAATTGACGCGCGCTCCAACGAATCCAAAGAAAAACCGAAGGCCGACTAACTTTATCCCCTTTCGAATAAAAAAAGCCCGACAGAAGCGATTTCTGCCGGGCTCTAAAAACCATAAGACGCGATCGTGCTTACAGATCCTTACTAATTTCCGTTCGGTAATAGGCTGCGAGCTTTGCCTGAGCCTCTTTAAGCATTTGCTCAAGCTCGGGGCTGTAGGCCAATCCTCCGGCCATCGGAATGGACTTGTCAGAGGTTTCCCAAATCCCTTCGCCCTGCTTGTGCTCAGGAGTGGCAACGGCGTACCCGCCATTTTTGGTCACCACTCGAACGTCAGCAATGGAGGCCGCTACCGCGGTTCCGATAATTCCTACGCCAGTGGATACTTTGTAAAACATATCGAGACCGATGACCGCAACGGCGTCAACCTTGAGTGAGCGGGCGAGATTTTTGAGGAGGTCCCGCGCGGCAGTGTCGTCAGAGTACGCATAGACGTAAGGCTTCATGCCGGTCGGAGAAATAAAATCCTTTTCGACATTTTCGTTGATCGGACGATACCCCACGGTACCGGGGGCCTTAGCAATAAAATCCTTGAAGGGTTGGGTGTCGCGAAATTCGGAATAGGGAACAATCGTCCAGCCGTTCACCTTCGACAATTCCTGGCTCCATACGTCCATGAAACCGCCAATGAGACGGTCATCCTTGAGCGTCAAACCTTCGTATCCCTTCAAGCCATTTTTGGAGATTTCAGTGATCGCCGCTAACGCGCCGAACATCCCCGCGCTCTCGCCTTGCGCCTTGTTATGATAAATCGTGCGATTTGAGTACAGACTCACGATCGCGACTTTCTTGATGTCTTTAGACTCGTCCTTGTTGACGATTCCCGCGCCGCTGCATCCACCTGCAACCATGGCGACGAGCGGAATCATTACCCCTGCTAAGCGTTTCATTTTCTCTCCCTTGTTTAAGTGAAAGATGATGATAAGCGGGAGGAGCCAGAACACAACGAGCCTGAAGACGCCCCACAATCTTTTAATATTCGCGATTCGGCGTGATTTTCTTTGACGTCCGCGGTCTTGAATATTGTGAAACTTTTCCGAATCTCACACCCCTATTACGCAATTCATAAATTTCAACCGTGTCATTTTTGACAGATTACCCAACATCGGCGCGCGCGGCACAATGAACCCAAGAGCGACATTTCTGTGCTCTTAGTCGACAGAAAAGTTTCTTGGTGGAACGTAATCTCAGATGGAGACAAATTTATGGGGAAAAAAGTTTTTAGTTTTTTAAAGCTCGCCCCGCTGGTTTCTGCCGCAACGGCACTCATCATCAGCCTGTCGGGATGTGGAGTCAGCGGCCTTTTCGGAAGCGGTGTCACCGTCAACGGAAGGGCAAGTCTTGGCCCGGTCGAGGGCGCTTTGGTAGAACTCCGTTGCGCCGATGCAGCAGAGGATGAGGCGCCCTTGGGCACAGGAGAGACCGATGAGTCGGGAAATTTTAAGATCAAACTCGACTCCAAGCCGGACTGCGCCGTTGTCGCGACGATCACCGGCGGCAGTTACAAGGAGGAGGCTACGGGCGCAACCGTTTCTCTGGAGGGAAAAGTGCTCCATGGGATCGTTCCAAAGTTCGACAGTGATGAAGAAAGTTTTGCGATTACCGCCCTTACCGAAATTGCTTATCAACGCTTTGAGGAGCTTGCGAGTCATTATGACGACCTTTCGGAGGAGGACTTGGCAAATTTTGCAGAACTCGCCAATGATGAGGTCGGTGCATCCGCAGGAGTTAATTTCAAGATCGCCCAAACGCTGCCGGCTGATCCCAAGAATCCTGAATCGGACAAGGATTCGTTCGCTAACTTGTATGCCCTCGTTAATGCAGGCCTCTCGGTGCTCGCCACTAGTCTAGGCAAATACAGTTACGATATGGCCGTTGGCGTGGGCTCTTTCGGCGCAGACTTCACGAATGGGTCCTTCGGAAGCGGGTCATCCTGGAGCACTTTGGATGACAAGATCAACACGTGGCTTGGCAGCTCAGCCAATAGTGGCGGTTTTGTACCACCGTCCACTGGTTTGATGGCTCCTCCTACGCTCGTCCCGGATATGGACTTCACCCAGTATGAACTCCCTGACACAGCACCTCACACTGCACTTCCCGGAATTCCATCGAATCAGTACTCCACTCCGACAGGCGCTGGAGTAGCGAGTATCCCTCCGATGAACGGTGTCTAGCGCCCTTCGCCACGCAGTGTCCGACTCATCAGAAATCACTGGCCCGTCTGCTTACGCGGTTGTGACGCACACGCGTGTGCTGGCATGATCTCAAGCATGAAAGTCGGAATTCTTGGACTCGGAAAAATGGGTGAAGCAATTCTTCAGGGGCTGAAACTGAACCCTAAGAACGGCAACGGTGACACGCGGTGGGAATTGCTCGCATCGGTCAGGTCCGAAGCTTCGGCCCAACGCGCGCATCAAGAGTTTGGGATCACCTGCCTCTCCGACAATCTTGAGCTCGCCCGTCGATCCGAAGTCATCCTCCTTTGCGTGAAACCCTATCAAGCAGAGGCCATTCTCAAGGCAATCACTCCAACGCTCACAGACGACAAGTTACTCATCTCAATCTGTGCTTCCATCACGCTCAAGCAACTCAGAGAATGGAGCGGTGGAAAAATCGCGGTCATTCGCGCCATGCCCAACACCCCCTGCCTAGTGCGCGCCGGAATGACCGTCTTTTGCGCGGAAAACTCGCTTTCGCCAGAAAAAAATCAGATCGCCGAGGCGGTTTTTTCAACCCTCGGAAAAACTGCGGCGCTCATGGACGAAGCACTCATGGACGGCGCGACGGGCCTCAGCGGTTGCGGGCCCGCCTATGCCTACTTGATCATCGAGGCCTTGAGTGACGCCGGAGTGAAGGTCGGTCTGCCTCGCGCGCTGGCCACTGAGCTCGCGGCGCAAACTCTCGCGGGTTCTGCAAAAATGGTGATGGAGCGAAGGCAACATCCGGCGGCTCTCAAAGATGAGGTCACCACTCCGTCGGGCTGCACGATTGACGGCCTCATGGCGCTTGAAGAAGGCGGGCTGCGAGTGACACTCATCAAAGCCGTTGTCGCGGCCGCCGAGCGGAGCCGCGAGTTGCGGCGGACCTCGGAATAGTCAGAGCCGCTTATCGAGTTTTTTTCCGGCGCACTGCGCTCTTGCGGACCAATCTCGCCTCAGAAAGCGCCTCGTCTAAAATCCCCGCAAGCTCGTCGGAGCCTACAAAGCTCTCCAACCAGATCAGATCGTCATGATAAGAGCGATCAACCTCGGCAAATCGCACGCGTTTGCGGACGCGCTGGTGAATGCGCTCCAAAACTTCCGAAGATTTCAAGGGACGTAACAGGTCAATCGCCTGCGCAGACGACAACAACTCCATCGCCATTACTCGCTTGGCGTTGGTGACAATCATCCGGGCCTTACGCGCGGCCCAGGCTCCCATACTCACATGATCTTCTTTGTCCGCTGATGTCGGGATCGAATCCACACTCGCTGGATGCGCGAGTGTCTTGTTTTCAGAAACGATCGCGGCAGCAGCCACCTGAATAATCATGAAGCCGCTGTTGAGGCCCCCCTGACGAGTCAAAAATGCGGGCAGCTCCGAAATCGCTGGGTTCACAAGCTTTTCAATCCGTTGCTCAGAGATGCTCGCGATCTCGGCAACCGCAATCGAAAGCGCGTCCATGGCAATCGCAACGATTTGGCCGTGAAAATTTCCACCACTCAAGATGCGACCCTGATCCGGGAATACGAGCGGATTGTCCGTCACCGAGTTGATCTCGCGCTCCAGCACGCCTCTGACAAAAGTCAGGACATCCCGCGAGGCGCCGTGAACTTGTGGAATGCAGCGCAGGCTGTAAGGGTCCTGCACTTTTCCGCAGTTTTCGTGGCTCAGCGCAATCTCGGATTTTCCGCCGCCTGAAAGCAAAAATCTTCGAACGTTTGAGGCCGACTGAATTTGACCCGGATGCGGGCGCACAGCGTGAATTTCTTCTTCAAAAGCAGTTTCCGTCCCGCGCATCGCCTCCACCGTCATCGCGCCAACGGCGTCAGCCACATCACAGAGCCGCTCGGCTTCAAGAAGATTCAGCGCACCAATGGCAGTCATGAACTGCGTTCCATTGATCAGCGCGAGCCCCTCTTTGGGGCCCAACCGTATCGGCTTGAGCCCGGCTGCGCGAAGCGCCTGTGCGCCACTCATCACCTTTCCACGCACGCGGGCGCGGCCTTCGCCAATTAAAACCAACGCCAGATGCGAGAGTGGGGCAAGATCACCGCTTGCTCCCACTGATCCTTGTTCCGGAATGAGCGGACAAACACCGCGATTGAGCAAAGACAAAATAATCTCGACCAACTCGAGTCTCACGCCGGAGTGACCAATCGCGAGATTCCAGGCGCGAAGCAGCAACATCGCGCGAACGACATCATCCGAAAGATACGCGCCCACACCCACAGCATGAGAGCGCAATAAGTTGTACTGAAGAGTCTCAATCTCCTCATCAGGAATGCGGACATTGGAAAGCAATCCAAACCCCGTATTGACGCCGTAGAGCGTCTCTCCTGAACGGACCCTTTCGAGTAAAAACCGATTGGCTTTCTTGATTTTGTTGACTGCCGCTGGGGCGAGCATCGCCTTTCGTCCGAAAATCGCGACTTCGCGCAGCTCTTCGAGAGTCAGCGGTTTTTTGCCAAGCTTGAGGGATTCTTTTTTGTTTTTTGACTCCATGGAGTGCGTTCCTATGATTTGAGCTTGAACTAGATCGCCGCGCGAAGTGTGGCGATGGCTTTCGCCCGATCTTTCTCTGAAAATATCGCGGAGCCCGCGACAAAAATATCGCAGCCCGCTTTCGAAATGCGCCCGATGTTAGAAGCCGTTACCCCGCCATCAACCTCAATCAGAAATTTGTGCTTTCCCTTGGCCTGAGACAATCGCTCGATCTTGGAAAGTGTGGGTTCAATAAATTTTTGCCCACCAAAACCGGGATTCACGCTCATGACCAATACAAGGTCTACAATAGGCAGGA
>CAMBEX010000128.1 GCA_945865865.1 Bdellovibrio sp. ZAP7 | reverse complement strand
GATTGAAGCAGCGACTCAATACGCCCGCGAACGCAAACAGTTTGATCGCCCGATCGGAGCTTTTCAGCAGATTCAGGAGAGACTCTCCGAGGCCAGCTCCTGGTACGAAAGCTGTCGCGCGCTCACCTACAACTCCGCCAAAATGTGGGATCTGGGTCAGATGTCCGGCAAGGAAGCTTCGATGATGGCGGCCAAAGCCAAGCTCCAGAGCGCACAGATGGCCACTCAAGTGGCACTCGACGCCATTCAAATCCTGGGCGGCTACGGCTACATCCGCGAATTTCCGGTGGAGCGCTACATGCGCGACGCAAAGCTCATGGAAATCGGCGCCGGAACCAACGAAATCCTGCGTGTCATCATCGCCCGCCAGATGCTGGGAGATTCCCTAGAATGAACTTCGAGCAGACCCCCGTTCAGTCGGAACTTCGCGACCTGACGCGAAAATTTGCGCTGAAATCGATCGCTCCCCTCGTCGAACAAGACGAACGCGACGAGAAGTTTCGGCCCGAGATCATTCGGAGCCTAGGAGAACTCGGCCTCACCGGGATTCCGTTGCCAGAAGCCTATGGCGGCGCGGGCCTGGACTATCAGGATTACATCGTCACGATAGAAGAACTCGCTCGCGCAAGCGTCGCGTACTCCATCAGCGTGGCCGTCACCGGGCTTTCGCAAGTGATCCTGAATCAGTTTGCTTCCGAGGAGCAAAAAAAGAAGTACATTCCGCCGCTGGCTCAGGGCTTGGCGATTGGAGCGTTCAGCCTGACCGAACATTCTTCTGGAAGCGATGCGGGCGCGCTCAAAACCACCGCCCGACGCGAAGGTGACCACTACGTCATCAACGGCACGAAACTTTTTACTACACAGGGCGACATCGCCGACACGATCATTTTGATGGCGCGCACGGGCGGACCGGGACCCAAAGGAATTTCTACATTCATTATTGAAAAAGGGACGCCGGGACTCGGCTTTGGCAAACGTGAGCGAAAAATGGGATGGCATATTTCGCATACGATGGAACTCGTTCTCAACGATGTCCGCGTGCCCGCCGAAAATCTCGTAGGTCAGGAGGGGGATGGATTCAAGATCGCCCTCACCGCATTGAACAGCGGCCGGGTCACGATTGCCGCCGGCGCGGTCGGAATCGCCGCAGCGGCACTCGAGGTCGCAACCCACCATGCACGTGAGCGCGAACAGTTCGGAAAGCCTATTGGGGAGCAACAGGGTATTTCATTCATGCTGGCTGACATGGCGACTCAGCTTCACGCCGCAAGATTGCTGGTTCAACGCGCGGCCTGGCTCAAAGACGCAGGACTTCCGTTCGCCACAGAGGCTGCCATGGCGAAACTCTTTGCGACCGACATGGCGATGAAGGTCACGACCGATGCCGTGCAGGTGCTGGGCGGCGCGGGTTATACGCAGGATTTTCCGGTAGAACGCTACATGCGCGAGGCCAAGGCCATGCAAATCGTCGAAGGGACCAATCAAATTCAACGCATGATCATCGGAAAAGCCGTCACCCAAAAGGAACTCGTTCCATGACCGTAACCGCAAGTCGTCTCGGGAGTTCGCCCCTCACCGTGGATTGGACCCAATTTGCAGCCGTCCCGCCGCGAGGCAAAGCCAGTCCGCTTACGATAGATCCCGAACCCGCTCTCCAGAAGCTTCGCGCGCGCTTTGACGCAAGCGAAGTGGGCTTTTACTTCGCGCCGATTCGCAATGAACTCTCCCAGGCGGCCGAATCGCAAAGTCTTGCGGAGAGCTTATTAGCTCAAAACAAGTTTACCGACTGCCTTTTTTTGGGAATCGGCGGGAGCGCGCTGGGTCCGATCAGCCTGCTCTCAGCGCTTCAAGAAAAATGTACGAGCGGAATGCGTTTTCATTTTTGCGAAAATCCGGATTCGCTCGAATGGACTGCGACTCTCAAAAAAATCAATCCCGAATCCACGCTCGTTTGCGTGGCCGCAAAATCCGGCACCACCTTTGAGACGATTTCGCAGATGCTTTTGGCCTTGGAATGGCTCGGCAAGCCTCGCTGGAAATCTCACGTCATCGCCATCACCGACCCAGCAAAAGGAGACCTGAGAGAATTTGCGACTCAGCAGGGACTCCGCACTCTCACGATCGTGCCCTCGATTGGCGGACGATTCAGCATCTTCAGTCCGGTGGGACTTTTCGCGGCCGCACTCGCGGGACTCAATCTCAAGCAGTTTCTCCTGGGCGCACAGCAAGTTCATGAATACCTGGAACGCGTCGCTCTCGAAAAAAATCCGCTCATTCAACTGGGCTCGCTTTTTATTCGGCATTTTGAAGGGCGCCCCATCCATGTTTGCATGCCCTACTCCAATCGCCTGCGCTTGATCGGAGACTGGTTCGTACAGCTCTGGGGCGAAAGCCTCGGGAAAGACGGTAAAGGATTTACTCCGATTGCCGCAGTCGGGGCGACCGACCAGCACAGTATCTTGCAACTTTTGCGAGATGGTCCAGATGACAAAATCACAACCTTTATCACCGTGGATCAACTCGACGCTCAGGTAAAGATTCCAAAAGCCCCCCTCTCTACGACCGGTGGGGCCTTTGCTTCGTTTTCACTTTTGGAAGGACACACCCTTCACGATCTTTTGATGACGGAGTACCGGGCGATTTCACTCGTACTCACCCGCCGCAGCCGCCCCCATTTGACTATTCAGCTCGATCGGCTGGATGAACGCGCGATCGGTGCGCTCACTTATTTCTACAGCGCCTTGACCGCACTGACAGGAACCCTCTGGGGAGTAGATCCGTTCGATCAGCCTGGAGTCGAGGAAGGAAAAATCTACATTCGCGACTCACTGAACAACGCCAAGCGAGAACGAAACGTGGATGTTGACGAAAACTCTCCTGTGGCCAGACTTCGGCGCAATCGGGACTGAGCTTGACACGGCTCTGAATTCCACCCTGCGGCATTAAATCTTTGGTGCTTGGGTGAATCGGGGCGTACTCTAGAAAAGTCATGTCCTCGAAACCCCCGTCCTCACAGGACGACTCCAATAATTCAGCCGGCGAAAAAACCACCGTGCTCCACGGCGACCCGGAAACACTTCGGCAAGAACTCCAAAAGGCCAAAGAGTCCGAAGCCTGCCTGATTATTATTCGAGGCACACCGCAGGGGCACCGCTACTTTCTTACGCAAAACGAAATGACCATCGGGCGCGACCCAGTAGCCGATATTTCAGTGGCCGACCAGAGCGTCTCGAGAAAGCACGCCCAAATCAGCAAAACCGGGGGCCAAGTCAAGCTGACCGACCTGGGCTCCGCGAACGGCACTTCTGTGAACGGAAACAAACTTGCGGCCGGCGATGCCGTGATTCTCGCCAAAGAAGACATGGTCAAGCTCGGCAACTCGATCTTCAAATTTCTTCCGGCCGGAGTACTTGAAACGCTTTACTACGGAAACCTAGGAGATGCGGCCAACATGGACCGCCTCACCGGAGTCTACAATAAAGGCTTTTTGCTCGAAGCTCTCGACGCCGAGTTTAAACGCGCCCGGGCGCTCCACACGGACTTTAGTGTGATCTTTTTTGATCTCGATCACTTCAAAAAAATCAACGATACCGCGGGCCACGAAGCCGGGGATTTCGTGCTTCAGGAAATCACGACTCTCATACGCTCATCCCACTTGAGACCCAAAGATGTCTTTGCCCGCTATGGCGGCGAGGAGTTTGTCATTCTTTTGGGAAATACCAACGCCCAGGCCGCCCAAGCCGCTGCCGAAAAAATTCGCGCCTCGATCGAGACCCACGCCTTTATCTACGAAGGAAAGCGACTCCCGGTCACTGTCAGCATGGGTGTCACTGAAATCAGCACCTCGGTGGGTTCAGCGCAAACCCTGCTTCGTCAGGCTGACAAGGCCCTCTATGCGGCCAAAAATGGCGGCAGAAACCGGGTCGTCGTCGAAGGCTGACCGAGGTTTCGACCTCGCTCAAGCAGGGCGAAACACCGTGACGCCACGCGTTAGATCCTGCCCTAAATATTTAAATAATTGTTAAACCCTGTCCCTTCAGGGACTTGCGTGACGCGACGCGACAAAAATTCTCTTGATCTGGCCTCGCTCGAGGACTAGTTTGCGGCCCATGAAGAAACTCATCGCTTTGACTCTGATCTGTGGGCTCTCCCCCGTTGCGACTCTGACTCCCCGGCCTGCTCAAGCCTCGCTGGCGGTCCTGTTCACCAAAGACTTTTTGCCGGCGGCCATTATCGTGGGAGCGGCAGGACTTCAGACCGCGGCTTTCACCATCGACCTTTTTCTGAAAGGAAATGAGCAGCACGGATCAAAAGCTGTTTTGAGCTATTTAGGAAGCGCGCTCTATGGCGCCATCACGGTTTTGTTGCTGGATGGCGAGCAAGGGGCCTCGATCGAGTTTCACTCACTTTCGGAAAAGCAAGCTCGCTCCTTAGGCCTCACCCAATCTGAACAAGACGGCTACAACTCAGAAATTTCACAAATCAATGCGGTCCGTGAAGAGATTACCCTGCGCATGCAACCGGAATTTAACCAGACCTCTGAACTGCGGCTAGAAGAGTCGCTCCAGAAAATCCATCAACACTGGACTGAACTCAGCCCTACGCTCTCGCCCGAAGCGTTCTCGGCTGTTCAGAAAATTTCTAAAAAACTCAGCCAGCGCAAATAAGTCCAGAAGGGCGAATTTCAAAAAACAGGCAAAAAGGAAAAAAAATACAATGAAAAATAAAAAACTAGTCTCTGCGCTCCTGCTCGCCACTCTCGTCAATGCTCCCGTTACCCCCCTCGTGCGCAACGCTCACTCCGGAATCGGCATCATTCTCGCAGCGTTTGCGGCCGCCCCCGTATATGCCGTGCTGGGCGTCGTGGGGTTTTCGGCCACGGGATACCTGGGCGGTAAAAAAATCTATGACGGCATCGTTCATAAAGAAGGTTGGTCGCGATTTTTCAACATCTTGGGAGGAGCTGCCCTCGTCATCACAGGCGTCTATCTCCTAGACAAAGATCAAAACGGCGCGCCTTCCTTTCGCGTACTTCCTGAAAACGCGGTGGACGAACTTGGACTTTCCGCCGAAGAGCTCACGGCTTACAATTCAGAAATTTTTGAAATCAATGCGATTCGCGAAGAGGTCACACAACGACTCGTCCTCGCAGGAGAAACAAATGGCGCACTGGATGCTTCTGCGGCCATGAAGCTGGCTCACCAAAGCTGGCAGGAGCTAGGACTGAACCTCTCGCCTGAGGCGTTTTCGGCGCTGGAGAAGGTCGGACAAAAGATGGGCGATTCACTTTCCAAATAGGCCGGTCACTGAGGGTCGAGATTTGTAAGAACGGAGTGAGGCGCGGCTCTACTCCGCAAGCTCGGGTAGGCTGCGCTGAATCTCATCGACCTCATCGGCAATCTTCCGCGACTGCCGGCGGAGTTGTAGCAACTGCTGCGTGAGGATCGTGAGATTTCGTACGGGCTCGCGATCGGTCGCATGGACCAGTGGGAGACTTAAACGCACCGTGTTTTCGCCATCCAACAAAGTGACATCAGCAGTCACGCGATTACCGACTTGAAAATACTTGATCTCAATTCCCTTTCCCGTAAGTTCGCGCGGATCCTTGTTGGCTATTTTTTTGAGGCGCTCAATGGTCCGATCAGCGAGCTCCTGATTTCTGGCAGCGACCCCGCGCGTTCGCCTCAAATACCACTCCAATTTTTCGGCCACCTTTTCGGCGCCGTGCCCTCCCTCTCTCATCAGCTTCAGATACTGGGACTTCTGTGCCACCAGTGAGGTCATATGCGCGGAAACCTCGTCAAACGATTGATAAGTCTCGTAGCCCATCGAATTTTTCAGGGGCGGCAACACTCCTGTGACTGCACTCGCCCTTCCGTGTAGGTTATGTGGCCCCTGCTTGAGGAGAACAGCCGCAGTATGCGCGTGCCTGATCTCGTGCAAAAGTGTATCACTCATTTCATTCGGACGCAGGATTGCCGCCGTTGGGACTCCGATCGCCTTTTGCGAGCGCACGTAATATCCCAAAGTTTCTTCTGGCCCGAGATTCATGGGGTTGTAGTGAAAACTTAAACCCGGGATCTTTTGGCGCGCATTTGAAATCGTCCTTCCCGAAAGCGTTTCGCCGCCGAAAATCTCCAGAACATTCAGTGATCCGTGCTCGGTTTTGAATCCATCCGGATCGGGTACGGTCTTGGATTTAAGGCCCAGCTCATCGAAATGGGTCTTTGCTTTATCAACCATCTGGTTCGAAACGAGTCGAAGCTGTTCTTTTTGGAGCGTACTCAGGCCATTCAGCCCGTCGGGGGCGATCGTGACTAATAACTCCTCACCTCCCGAAATGGCCTGTTTCACCGGAGCGTGATTGAGCTGGGCCAGTACCTCCTGCAGTTCTTGGATCTCCTGGGTATCTTGCTTTTTTATCGCGCTCTGGATTTTCCGGTTAGCACTGAACTGCGTCCACTTGTACGAAGCGAATGGAATCGCTGCAACCGCAGTCCCAAGGGCCGCGCTGATCACGCAAGCCCGAACATCCGAAGTCAACAGTGCCTGCGCGGCCATTGCGCCTCCGGGGCAAGAATTTTCGTTAGCCTGCGGATCTTGGCGCACCTCAAGCTGATTGAGCAGTTCACCGCACTGCTTGGAAACTTGATGAAGGGTCTCGAGTGACCATGCCCCATCAACGCCATAAAGCACACGCAACGCAGTCACCCCAGCTCGGCGCGAGGCCTCGAGTTTTCGAAGCGCTCCCGCCGCCTCACCACTCTTGATTGCTACCTCGGCGGCCCTACCTGCAGCCACCACACTCCCCAATCCCATAGTTGCAAAGGCAACTCCGGCGCCGACCGCGGTATCGAATGCCCAGTCGTTGGTCATGGACTTTACTTCGCGATGGGCCTGAAGGCATTCGACATGTGCAAAAAAGCTACCCGCCACAATTGCTCGCTTTTTCTCGGATGAATCAGTAGGCACTCCCACGTCTCCGAGAGACGACAACGGCTCCGCGGCGGAAAGCGCCTTGTCAAAGCCGCCGCAGTATTTGGATACGTCGCCACCGCTCACATCCAAGCACCGGTCGGCCTTTTTTTGTTCGGCAACTTGCTTGAGCAGTTTTTCGCGCGTCTCCGTAAGCTGTCGCTCGAGTGCCCAATTAAGTACCGTGCGCGAAGGGACATGCCCTGATTTCGCGTTTTCAGCAAAATGCTTAAGCCTTTTGCCTTTGAGCCAGGGATAAACGGACTCGGCAATGGCGGAGAGCTTTTTTGCTTCTTCGATTTTTCCGGCGGACTGTGCGGCAGCAACGGCACGTAAAATCTCGTGAGTCTCGCCCAGCGTCCGTTGAAAAGTTTCGCGCTTGGGATCAGCGGCGCAGGACTTAAGTGCATGACAGCGCACACGCTCGGCTCGAACGGGCGTTTCAGCATTCAGACTCAGACACCCCTGCTCATGAAGGGGGTTTTTGCCCATCATAAAATCGATCGAGGCGATCGCATCCATCGCGGCCATTCGCGAACGGAGCAGCCGCTCTTTTGAGTGCGCGTATTCCAAAATCACGTTGAGTTTTTCGGATTCGTCGAGCTTCCACAAAACAGGCTGCGGAAAAACCGGCCCAGAAACAGGAGGCCAGTACATTCCGGAAGAACACGCGGTGTCCAGCGGAAGGCTAGAGTCCAGCGCAGGAACTGATTTCAGCACACGCCCT
>CAMBEX010000127.1 GCA_945865865.1 Bdellovibrio sp. ZAP7 | reverse complement strand
GGCTTTTTCTTTACGGAAGCATCGGAATCACGCTGCTAGCGATTCCGGATTATCTCGAGTTTCAGTGGCCGGTCATGACCTCAGCACTTTGGTTTTGCGTCGTGTTTGCGATCGTAGGCACCACCTTGATGACCTACTTTCTTAATTTTTGGGCCCTGGCTCACGCGTCTTCATCTTCAGTGGCGCTTTTTATTTATCTTCAGCCCGTGATTGCGGCTGCGATCGCTTGGTATTGGCTAGGCGAAGAGATTACGCTCCGGACGGTTGTGGCGAGCGGGTTGATTTTTTTCGGAATGATGATGGGTCTCGGGCGGCCGAACCGAAAGCGTGTCATGGCTCATGAGGTTCAGTGATGAGCACGGAAACTGAGTCCCCTGTTCAGTACGGCGGATTTTGGCTGCGGTTTTTGGCTCATGGGATCGACTCGATCGTGCTGACTTTGGCCAGTTGGGTGCTGGAGCGTGTGATCTTGTCGGTTTTTGGAATCAATCGGGAGGAGCAAGACCCGCTGCTCGTCCAGGTGTTTAGTATGGGAGCTTATCTCTGCTGGGCTTTTCCGTACTACGTCTGGGGGACCTACCGCTGGGGCACCACACTAGGAAAGCGCGTGTTCAGACTCTGGGTGGTTCCGATCTCAAGTCAGGGACCGGTGAGTTTGGGGCAGTCCGTAGGCAGGACACTCGGGTATGTGCTTTCTTATTTACCCATCGGCTGCGGCTTTTTGATGGCCGCCTTTCAGCCTCAAAAGCGAGCGCTCCACGATCTCATGGCTGGGACGAGGGTGGTCCACCGTCGGCCAGTTCGGGGGAATTGAGCTGAATGTCCCAAAGCTCGCGAGAAAATTCGCGCACTTCCTTCAGGTATTCAAAGAGCTCGGGCTGCCAACCCGAACGCCCTTCAAAAGTCTCAACTTCCAAGACCTCCGTATCTTCGTGAAGGGCGGTAATTGCGGCAGATAGCCCTTCGCTGCGCTGGATTCTAAAATATTTGTCTTTATCGATCGGCTGAAAGGCCATGGGCTGAATCTCCTCAATCCGTGAATGTCTCAATTCGGGCAGGGATTGTGCCGATCCGCCGGCGCTGCCGGAAGGGGCTAAATACCTGACCTCGCTCGCTTTTATAAAGACTACATCAGGATTTTGACAGTTCCAAGTGAGGTGGTATCATTTAGCCTCACAAAAAAGAGGTGCACCGCATGGAACTACTGACCCCAGAAGTCCTGTCCTCCGAGCTTAAATCCTTGAAAAAGGATCTGACACGCCAATTTCGCGGAGGGGAGTGGGACGCCTTGGCCGGAAGCCTTGAGGCTTTGGCCAAACTCAGCGAAGGCCAGGGCGCGCGTGAGATTTGCCTTCGTGCTCAGTCGCTTCGAGAAATTATGGGTAATCGGGGATCTGGACGCATTGAGGCCGGAAATCGTGTCACCGAACTCTTTGACGAGCTCCTGTTTCAAGTCTCCCATCTCCAATGGCTCAGTCAGACCAGCCATTGATTCGCAGTCTGAACTTTCTTTTCTTAATTTGTATCGGCTTGCTTCTGGCGCTTGCTCCGGCCGGGGCGGGTGAAATCGAACTCAACCCCATCCTAGGCGGTTTTGAGGCCCTTCCGGCATTGAATATCCGCAATCGCTCCGGAAAGATTTGGGTGGCGCGCCAGGACTCAGTCCTCATTCCGGGAGATTCTTTTCAGGTCCCCAATCCGGGTGCTGTTTGGGTGGCCTTTGAAAGAGGATTTCATTTTTTGGCTGGGCGGGGGGCACAGGCAACCGTGGGTGAGTTTTCGGCGACTGGCCTTAAAGTACCTAGTGTGCGCCTGAGTGCGGGTGAGGCCAGAGTCATGGTGGAACCCAAGGGCGAGGTGGTCTCTTACATTCGGTTTGTGGTGGAAACCCCGCACGCCTGGATGGGCGTCGTGGGGACTGACTTTGCCGTAAAAGTAGGGGAGAGCGAAACCGAGCTTAAAGTCTTTAGCGGCGAGGTGCGATTGGCGCTGAGCCCGACAGACTTGGACGAGGGCAATCGCGTTTCGGTCGCTGCACGGCACGGGATTACGTTTGTGAGTGGAAAGCCTGTGGGCGAACCTTTTGAATTTGACGTCCCTAAATTTTTGTCTCAATTTTATGTCAGGCAGCCCGAGTTGGATTTGTTGTGGCGCCGGGTGAGTCGTGAGGTTCGCAATGACCGAGTCAAACCTCGGTTCAAGCGCCTCCGAAAAAGTCTGGGTCTTGTCAAAGAATAGCTAGCCCCCGCCAACAGGAGGCTAGGCAGAAAGCTTTGAAAGTGTTACGGCTAGATTTCTTGAGAAATGTCGGGGCGTAGCGCAGCCTGGCTAGCGCATCTGCTTTGGGAGCAGAGGGTCGGAGGTTCGAATCCTCTCGCCCCGACCATAAAATAAAAAGCCCCACCGTTCGCGGTGGGGCTTTTTATTTTTAAGGACTGGGTAGTGAGGTGAGAACCCTCTCGCCCCGACCTCAACTGTTCACTGAAGGTTTTCAGGGAGCAGACGATAAGAAATAAATGGCCGTGCGCTCCTGGGTCAAGATTTTGGCATTTGTGTGTTTTGCTTTCGCGGGCCTCTCGGCAGGCGAAGCTGCGGCATCGAACACCCTTGCTGAATGGAATCTAGAAGCCGACACGCTCGAATCCAAATTTACTGAGCAAGCTGAAGTTTGGATCGATGAGTCCGAGTCGTTGAGTGCAGAAGAGATCTTTCACGCCGCGCCGATCGCACCTCGTGGGCTCGGTCTTGGAGTTCAAAAACACTCGGTTTGGGTTCGGATGAGGGTGACCCCCTCCATGGATCTTGCGGGGTGGTTCCTTCGCATTCAGCCTACCGTCTTAAATGAGTTTGATTTCCATCAATTCTCAGAAGATGGGAAGCGGATTGATTTCAGTCAATACCGGATGGGGAGGGGTGGTGAGGGAGGGTCACTGTCGATGCCCGTTCCCGCTTTTCGACTGAATTGGCCAAAAGGAGAGTCGCGGATTTTTGTCCTGCGACTCAAGGTAAAGTTTCCGCTGACTGTGGGTCTTGAGCTGATCTCTCCTAAGCTGCGGTCACGCGGCCCAGTCGTCTACAACTTCTTGAATGGGATTTATTTTGGCGCGCTGTCCGTTTTTTTATTGGCCTGTGCGGTGGCTTTTCTGATTCTGAGATACCCGCTCTTACGAGCTTATTTTGCGTTTGCAGTCGCCTTGGGTCTTATGAATGCGACACTCGGCGGTTATGTGGATTACGTGCTGAGGGCTCCCTTTATTGTGAGTGACTTTGTCACCGAAATCGCTTTGATCGCAACCTACTTTGCACTGGGTCTGATGCGTGGCTTCTTGAACACCTCCTCGCTCCGGCCCAGACTCGACCGGGTCTACCGAGGGACTCAGTGGTTTTTGCTTCTGCTCGTGATTGGGGGAGTCTTAACTCATGAGTACCTATTTCCCTCGTCTCTACAAATCCTCTCAGACCTGACCATGGTCACCTTCGCTGGTGTAGCTTTGTTTCACGCGGCCCTTTCGCAGAGATCGAGTGCCGTTGGAGGTCTGCCCTGGTTGCTTGGAATGCTTTCTGTAGCCCTAGGAGCAGCCGGGTTTATAGGAACCATTTACGGGTTCATCCCCGATCATTGGCTGGGGCGGTCTGCGCTCCAGATTTCTGCCGCTTTTGAGTTTGTATTTTTGTCGTTGGCTGTTGCTCTAAAAATAAAAGACCTCGAGAGAAAAAAGGTCGAGGGACTTCAAAAAAACTGGGAGTCCAATCAGCTTCGCAATCTAATTCAGCTGACCACACACGATCTTGCCAATCCGATGAATGTGATTCTGACTCATGCGGAGCTTGCAAAAAAGGGTCAGCCTGGAAACTGGGACTCCGTTTATCATGCGGCTAGGCAGCAGATGGCGATTCTAGATTTTGTCAGAAGTCACGGCGCCAAACTCAATACTTCGCTGGAGTTAGAACTCAAGCCGGTGTCGGTGGCTCAGCTTTGCGAGACGTTGGGCTTTTTGTTTGAAGCTCCGGCAAAGCGAAAGCAGATCAAGATCCATTGGCCGACCCAAGAGAGAGTGCGCAACCTTTGCGTGCAGGCTGATCCACTCATCTTGGCGCATTCCATCTTAGGAAACTTTGTATCCAATGCCCTTAAGTTTTCAAAGGCGGGCAAGGAAGTTTCGATTCAGGTGGAGGATCAGGGCGACTGGGTTGAGTTTGCGGTGATTGACCAGGGGATCGGAATCGCGAAAAGTCAGAGGGCGGAGCGTTCGGGCGCGAAAGGCTTTCTAAAAATTTTAGGAACCCGAGGTGAGAGCGGAAGCGGGATCGGACTCTCACTTGCGCAAGACTTTGTGAAACAGTTGGGTGGAGAGTTTTCAATTCAGAGTGCCGAGGCTGGTGATGGCTCAGTCCGAGCCGGTACTACCGTCAAAGTTCGCCTCAAGAAGGCTTTCATGCCGGGATTGGCCCCGCAGCAATCCACGCCCCGGCTTGAGTCTCGCCCTCGGAGAGTTCTCCTCATCGAAAATGAGCATGACCTAGCCGTGACACTGCAAAAGTTTTTACAGATCCTGGGTTTTGAAGTGTTGATCGCTCATGATCGTAAGTCTGCAATGGGTGCGCTCGATCACGCGCCCTTTGATGTGGTGGTCTCGGATTTTCAACTCGATGGCGTCACCGGCATGGATCTGATTGTCGAGCTCAAGCGAGAAATATCCGGTAAAAATCTACCAGTGCCGCCTTCGATACTCATGACCGGGGAGTCGAGCGGTCACGAGATTTTGCAAGACGGGCAAGAGTGGAAAAAGCATTTTCAGCGCTACTTGCTCAAGCCGTTTTCGCTCCAAGAGTTTGAGGGCACGATTCGAAGCGTCTTCACCCAAGAGTGAAGGGCTTGACCTTAGTGCTTCGCTCCCGGAGTCGGCATGACTGATTTGATTTCAGCCATTGCGATTGTGGGCAACACCCTGACGAAAAGCAGGAACAGAGCAAAAAAGAGTCCGAAGCTTCCGAACGTCCAGCCCCAGTCATACCAAGTCGGAAAGTACATCGACCAGGAGGATGGCAAGAAGTCACGGTGGAGTGAAGTCACCACGATCACGTAGCGCTCAAACCACATTCCGATGTTCACAAAAAGTGAGATCACGAACATCACGGCGATATTGCGACGAGCGGCGCGAAACCAAAAAATCTGCGGAATAAACGCGTTGCAGATCGCCATCGTCCAATAAGCCCACCAATAGGGGCCGAAAGCGCGATTGATAAAGACGTATTTTTCGAAAGCGCCGCCGCTGTACCAAGCGATGAAAAACTCGCAGGCATAGGCGTAGCCGACCATCATGCCGGTGGCCATGATGATCTTGTTCATCTTCTCGAGGTGATCAATCGTGATGTAGTTTTTGAAATTGAACATCTCGCGCATGATCACGAGAAGCGTGAGCACCATGGCGAAACCCGAAAAGATCGCGCCCGCGACAAAGTAGGGAGGAAAAATCGTGGTGTGCCAGCCTGGGATCTGCGACACGGCAAAGTCAAAAGACACGATCGTGTGAACGGAGAGAACCAGGGGCGTCGAAAGACCTGCCAAAAGCAGGTACGCCATTTCGTAATGGCTCCAGTTTTTGTTGGACCCGCGCCAGCCCATCGAGAGAATCGTATAGGCGGCCTTGCGGATTCCGTTTTTAGCGCGATCGCGAACGGTCGCGAGATCCGGAATCATTCCGATGTACCAAAACACTGCTGAAATCGTGAAGTAGGTCGAAACTGCAAAAACGTCCCAGAGCAAAGGTGAGCGGAAGTTCACCCAGAGTTCGCGTTGGTTGGGATAGGGCAAGAGCCAAAAAGCCGCGTACCAAGGACGTCCGGTGTGTAGGAGCGGAAAGGTTAAAGCCGTGATTACCGCAAAAATCGTCATCGCTTCAGCAGAGCGGTTGATCCCGGTGCGCCAGCGCTGACGGAACAAAAACAAAATGGCTGAAATCAAAGTGCCTGCGTGACCGATACCGATCCAGAACACGAAGTTGGTGATGTCAGTACCCCAACCGCTGGGCTGATTGAGTCCGAGCACCCCTTGGCCGCGTCCGACGAAGTTAGCGACTACGAAGGCCCAGATCGCGAGTGCCAGAATGGTCGCTCCAAAAACGATGGTCCAACGACGGGTCGGAAAGGATTCAAGGGGAGTGCAAACGTCGTTGTCGACGTCAGCGAAGGTCTTGTTGCCGGTAACCAGAATCTCTTGGTGAGTAGTCATAGATTTGTTGACCAATCTAATGCAGGTCGTTGTCATTTGTAAGTTCTTTCTGTTGCAAGTCAGCGGTCATGAAGGGTAATGGCGAGGTATGTCAAAACTCAGGGCGAGGCATTTTTGGGGACTAGGATTGGCGATCTTGGCCGCCAACTTTTTTTGGATCGGACCTCACGCGCGTGCGGCGATGGGCGAAATGTGGGGAAACACGATCTTTGTTTTGGTTCGTTCCATCGTGATCTTGGGTCTCGCATTTGTCCTGGTCTGGGCCTTGGGTAAGCGAAGATTTCAGGCCCTCGGTGCTGTGGCAGCTCTTGAGCTTGTGGATCACGCCGTGTTTCGCTTGATTTGGCTGAGGCAGCAGAGTGGATCTCCAGAGTGGGACGGCGTCATCATGGGCCTCATGATGAGCTTTATGGTCGCGTTTCCGATGGTCGTACTTTTAGCGTTTGCGGGCGCTGAGCTGGGGCGGGCGGTCAGCCAACGGCGGAGCTGACTTTTGGCGTCGAGTTGCTCTCGCGGGTGACTTCGCTTTGGAGTAAGGGGAGTTCGATCACAAACGTGGCGCCCTGGCCGAGCATACTTTCCACCCGGATGCGTCCTCCATGGGCTTCAATAATTTGGCGCGAAATATAAAGCCCGAGTCCCAATCCGCCGTAGTGCCTGGCTGAAGTAGCTCTTTCAAAGCGGTCAAAAATTCTTTGTTGGTCCTTGGTATCAATTCCTGGACCCTGATCCGACACGGTGAGCAGGGCACAGGCCGGCTCATGAGTCGAGTCCCGCCTGAGTTCAACGGTGATCGGCTTTCCAGGAGCATACTCTGCCGCGTTTTTTAATAAGTTGAGCACCACTTGCTCAATGCGCGCGGGGTCCCACCTGGCCTCTCCAATATCTTCTAGATTGAGTGCCAGTGGGCACTGTGTGGAATCCAGAGTCGGAGCAAAGTCCCTGCTGATTTTTTCGATCAATTCTTTAGGACGTAATTCTTTCGGTCGCATCATCAGTTTTCCAGTGCGAGCTCTCGAGACGTCCAGAAGTTCGTTGACCAAGGAGGTCAGGCGGTCAAATGAACTTTCGGTCCTTTTGAGGATGTCTTTTGCGTCCTGGGTTGAGATTTCATCAAACCTTTTTTGAAGGTATTGAAGCTGGAGCCGAATCGGGGTGAGGGGCGTCTTGAGTTCGTGCGAAGCAATCGAGAGAAACTCGTCCCGTTGTCCAAGAGCGTCCACGGTTTTTTGGTAAAGATCGGACTTCTCTTCTGCTCGTTTTTGAACGGTGCGGACCAGAAAGAAAAGCAGGAAGCTGATGAGGGTCCCGGAAATCAAAATCAAATTGGACTCCCGCCTCAGCGTCGAAAAAAGTGGAACTTGGGGTGAGTAGGTTCGTAGTAGCCACTGTGTACCGGCGAACTCAAGAGGGATGTCCTGAAACTTTTGATACGAGGCCAGTTTGTGCACAATCGAAGCGGCTTCTGGAAAAATTCTCGAACGCTCGAGGTCCGCTTCAGACTGAGTTCCGCTCTGGGCGAGTTCAAAAATCTCGAAACTCAGCGGCACTGAGGATGAAGACGTGCCCGCGTAAAGATCTGAGAAAATCGGAAGCATCCGAATCCGGATAAAGATGACTCCTTGAGTGCCGTCTTCGCGCTCCTGTGAGGTCTTGAGTGAAGCTCCCTTGGAGTAAACAGGTGCATAGAGATTAAAGCCTGAAAATGCAGAGTGGGTCGTAGACGTCAGCGAAATATTTTTGGAGAGAAC
>CAMBEX010000126.1 GCA_945865865.1 Bdellovibrio sp. ZAP7 | reverse complement strand
CGCCAAACCCTCAAGCTCAATGTTGACCTGAGCAGGCAATGTAAACGAAACGCCGATTGCCAGCTTCTCGTCGTCAATTCCACATTCCAAAATCAGGGGCTGATCCAGCTTTTTTTGATCCGGACTGATGAGCTGCGCGCGAAAACCGTGAAACACAGAAAACAACATGACTGCCCGCAATCGAAGTTCGTCATGCGCGACTTCTCTAAATCGCGCCGAAATCAGATCCGAAATTCTTCCGAGCTGTGCCGTCGAAAATACCGTCTCATAGAAAACCCGGCACTCAACACCGAGCAGTCCAGTAACGCCAAATGATTCCAAGGATCTAGGTTCGCGGGTGCCGAAACTATACATCGACAAACCCTCCCGGACCAAACACGCTCGCCATCGGAGCGTTGCGGTCGATCAGCTCGCTCTGAACTCGGTCCATCCGGGCGCGAAGTTTCTCAAAAACTCTCTCTGACCCTGAACTCCAACTCTCGCCCTTCATCACGCGTGTCTTTCCTGATGGAATCGCAAGAATCGCGTGGGTGGCCAACTCATCCATCTCACTGCCGGGCTGCTGAGAATATTTTCCGCTCACGCTTGAATCAAAAACCTTGGCGCGAAGGTCGCACAAAAAGGACAGATCGCAGTAACCGAGATGCAGTGCCAAAAATACCGCCCAAGACGACCGAAGAAGCGCACGCTCATAAACATCAAAGCTTTGATCGCGAGCGTTCATCACGGAGTCTGTCGACATGGGCCCACAAAGTTCTGTCGCAAAAATCGCGGTAAAAAATGGCTCTATTGCCGGGCCACTCCCCCAAAGAGGGCCGACCAAGCGCAAGACCGCATCCGAAAGTTCGAACGGTGCGGGTGGCAATGCGCCTAGCTGAGCATCCGATGGCTTCCAATTCAGGAGTGCGCGGATCGATCGCGCCGCCTTGGTAAAGGGCGCGCAGCTGTCCATGCACTTGGGCAGGTAGAACATTTCATAGGGCCGAAATTTAGCGAGTTCCTGAGCAGAAAAGAAATCCAGCGGCGCTTTGACTCCTACGAACTTGGCGTTTCGACGCAGATAGACATACACCGGCGCGACCATGGGGATCAGCGGCCGTACCGTATCTATAGGGCAGACGCGTAAATCGTTTGAGGCTTCAGTAGGAAGCTTTTTTTTGCTGAATTCCATTTCCAAGTCCTCCGCCAGGCAAACCCCGGCACGGAGGCCCTTCTCCTCATCTTCTAATTCGGCAGAAATTCAGAAACGATTGAGGGGAATCGAGTGGTCAACGCAGGCAGCGCTCGTCAAAGTTTTGGCGTCGGCTCCGCACGAGACTCGGGTCGACTACTTTGCGTAAAAACAGGCCGCCCGATGGCTTCGACCTTCTTTTCCGAGTTCCCGAAGCTCAGGAAAGGAGTCTTTGCAGTTTTCCTGCGCGATCGGACAGCGCGGATGAAAGTAACAGCCCGCTGGCGGAGAAATCGGAGACGGTACGTCTCCGCGTAACACGGTCCGCTGCTTGCGAAGAGTCGGATCGGGGATCGGAATCGCCGACAGCAATGCCTGCGTGTAGGGATGCTTTGGGTCCGCGTAAAGTTCTTCGGCAGTTCCGATCTCCACAACTTTTCCGAGATACATCACGGCCACCCGGGTCGAGATATGCTCCACGACTTTGAGATCGTGCGCGATAAACAGGTAAGTCAGGCCCAGTTCTTTTTGAAGGTCCTGCATGAGGTTTACGATCTGAGCCTGAATCGAAACGTCGAGCGCCGAAACCGGTTCGTCGCAAACCAGAAAATCCGGCTCGACGGCAAGGGCGCGCGCAATACAGATGCGTTGCCGCTGTCCGCCAGAAAACTCGTGCGGATATCGCGAAACCGCTTCACGCCTCAATCCGCAAAGATCCAATAGTTTGTGAATACGCGCCGTGCGCTCCGCCCTGCCCTTGCAGATAGAATGAATATCGAGCGGTTCTCCCAGGATATCCTCGACCGTCATTCGAGGATTGAGCGATGCGTAGGGATCCTGAAAAATAATCTGCATGTGCCGGCGAAGCTTACGCAACTCCTGCGCGCCCATTTGAGTCAGGTCCTGGCCCTTAAAAAATACCTGCCCGCTGGTCGGCTCGATGAGCCGTAAAATACACCGACCCAACGTTGACTTGCCGCAACCCGACTCTCCGACCAGGCCCAGCGTCTCGCCTCTTTTGATATCAAACGAAACGTCCGAAACGGCATGGACCGCAGCGACTTCGCGAGACAAAATCCCGCCCTTGATCGGAAATCGCTTCACCAAGTTTTTTACTGAAAGCAGAACATCGTTTTCCATTTTCAAATATCCCTGATGCAGCGGATGCGATGACTCACGGAGATCTCCCGCAATTCCGGCTCTTTTTCTTTACACGCGTCAATGACGTACTTGCAACGCTCCTGAAATCGGCAACCTACCGGTAAATGAAGCAGACTGGGAACGATCCCGGGGATGGTCTCGAGCCGATTCTTTTTTGCATGCCCCGATTGATCCAGACTCATTCCCGGAATGCTGCTCATGAGTCCGCGCGTGTAAGGCATCTTTGCGTTGCCAAAAATATCTTTGACCGGGCCCTTCTCGACCACTCGCCCAGCGTACATGACCACGACTTCATCGGCCATTTCAGCGACAACCCCGAGATCATGCGTGATCAAAATCAATCCCATCCCGACCTTTTGCTGCAGATCTCTCAAGAGATCGAGAATCTGCGCCTGAATGGTAACATCCAGCGCGGTGGTGGGCTCATCAGCAATCAACACTTTAGGATCACAAGACAAAGCCATTGCAATCATCACTCGCTGCCGCATTCCGCCCGAAAGTTGGTGCGGGTAATCCTGAATTCGTTTTTCTGGAGCCGGAATACCGACGATTTTAAGCATCTCAATGGCTTTGTTCCGAACCTCACTGCTCGGCAAATCCTGATGGAGTGCGATGGCCTCGCAAATCTGATTGCCGATCGTAAATACAGGATTGAGCGAAGTCATCGGCTCCTGAAAAATCATCGAAATCTCGTTGCCCCGGATCTTTCGCATTTCAGCGGCGCTCAACTTAAGAAGGTCGCGCCCCTTGTAATTGATTTGCCCACCCACCACACGACCGGGAGGCTCAGGGATCAATCTCATGATCGAAAGACTCGTGACGCTCTTTCCGCAGCCCGACTCACCGACAATGCCAATGGTCTTGCCCTGAAAAACCTCAAAGCTCACATCGTCGACCGCTTTGACTTCACCCTCGTCCGTGAAGAACGAGGTTTTCAAATTTTTAACCTCAAGAACTGCAGCTGACATATGGATCATCCTATCCTTATTTTGGCGCCGTATCGACCCGATAGTATTTGGCTGCCGCATGTTCAAAGTGATGGGGTTTGAAGTTCCTCAGCCGTGAGTGGGTCAAAAAATACCCCACTCGGTGCACTCCAAAAAGCCACGGGCAGTCGGTCGCAAGCAGCGACGTCAATTGTGCGTAAAATCGTTCGCTCTTTGCTCCCTCAACGCCCACTGAAGCCAACGGACCCTGAGTGATTTTTTCATAAAGCGCATCAAACTCAGGATTCTGATATCGCGCCTGATTGCTGCCCGTAGAAACGTTTTTTCCGTAAAAAAGCTGAAAAAAGTTTTCGGCGTCAGGATAGTCCGCCACCCACGCTCCTGACCAGAGTTGCGCCTCACCTCGTCGGATTGCCGAATCAAATTCCTCTGGGGAATATCCCTGCACTTCGAGCTTCACCCCCAGCTCTTTGAACGACTCCGCAATCAACTTAGCCTTCTCTAGATCAGGGGCGCTATCCAGGGTGGCATACTTGATGGGGGCCAGGCCCTTGCCCTCCGGAAATCCCGCCTTGGCGAGCAAAGCTTTTGCTTTGGTGACATTGAACTGCCGATAAGGGTTTTTATAACTCGGTAAAAAACCGGGCATGCCGGGAGGAACCGGGCTCTGCGCAGGAATCGCCCGACCACTGTAAAAGAGATCGGCGAGAAGTTCGGATGGATAAGCGAGACTGAGCGCCTGCCTGAGTGCACGATTTTTTCCAAAAACCGGATCAGCCAAATTGAAGGCTTCAAACACAATGTCAAACCGCGGAGTCTTGGACAGCTTGATTCCTTTTTCTGTAAGCTCTCCGACCAGCTCTTTGCCTGAGGTAATGGCTTCAGAATAATTTTCTTTCGGAACTTCCACCCAATCGAGTCGATGATCTAAAAAATTCGCCCACTTGCCTTTGGCCTCCCGGTAAATCTCCACTTCGACTTGATCCACGAGTGGAAGCGGTTGGCCCGCATCCTCAAGAAGTCCCTTGCTTCGATCCTCCGCCGAACCTTCGCTCGGAAAAAGCTCTCTGCGAAACGTCGGATTACGTTCCCACACCAGGCGTGACCCCGCGCTCCACTTTTTGAGCTCAAATGGCCCCGTGCCCACCGGGTGTTTGAAAAAATCCTCGCCAAAAAAAACCACCGCCTCTTTGGCGACTACCGAAAAATAGGGCGTCGCAAATGCGTAGAGAAACTGCCGATGAGAGCGACTGAGCTGAATGCGAATCGTGTATCGATCCAAAACTTTGAGTCCCGAGATCTCCTTGGAGTAGTCGGCTTTACCGTCCGTCAGGACTTGTGCCCGCCACTGGTTGAGCCCCTCCACTCGACCGTCGAGTAGCCACCATCCCGGAGATTTCAAAAGTGGATCCGCAATTCTTTTGAGTGAATAGACGACATCCTCCGCGATGAGCTCTCTGCCTCTGCCGTCAGTCTCTTCGAATGCGGGACTGTCCTGAAAGAGAATGCCTTTTTTAAGGTGAAAAATCAGAGTTCTGCCCTCGTTGCTGACTTCAGGCAGGGATTCAGCCAAATTGGGCGTCACGACATAGGGCCGCTTTAAATAGTGATACTGCAGCAAACCCTCGTAAGTGAGCGCCACTTGACCTGCTGTCGAAACATCATCCGCGAAAGCTGGATCAAGAGACTTTACGTGAAACGAAGGGATACGGAGCACACGACGCTCAGGCTTATCCGTGCGAGTGCAGCCGGACTGCAAAACAGAAATGGCGCCCGCGGCGCAAAACAAAAACACAAAATGAAAGGAGCGACTAGCGAACCACATTGCGATCACGCCACCGAGCTCGAACTTCACCACGAACAGACTTCGCTTCCCACTTGCGCGGGCTCCTCGTCTGATCCTCCGGATCATCAAATTTAAAATCCACCGATACTGCAAGAGGTCCAGACCTCTCCCAGTGGAGCGCTTCTGGCCAAGGCACTCCATCCAGATCTCTAAAGTGATAGATAAATTTCTCAGTCGCGCCCGCGCCGTCCTGACGAGTCTCGACGACAAGGTCACCGGCAGAATCCACCGAAGTACTCACCCCTTGGCCTTGATTGGAACTCAAATGCGGACACGGAATTCTACCGATAAAAAGATCAGAGGCCCAATTGAGCGGAATCCCGCCCCAGGTTCCATAACCTTCTTGGGTGCGTACCTTAGAACCTGTTCCGTGAATTTTGAACTTTGAGTCACTCACCTCAATCAAAGCTTCGCGACCGCCCAGGGGATTAGTGATCTCGATCTTGAGCGGACCCGAGGCATGCGCCAAAACCGACGCCGGAAATTGACCCGATGCCTCTTTGGACTGAGCCTTAAGCCAAGCTATTCCTTTGGCTGTTTTAATGTCCCGCCCGGGTTCACAAGCTCGTGCGAGTAATTCTTTTGGATCAGTAATTTTTTTCTGAGTTGAATGGGCGCAACCCGACAGGCCGGCGATGAAGGGCAAACCCAGAAGACAAAACACGGTTGAGACGGAATTTTTCCGCACGGTCGACACCCTCATTTAAAAAATATTTTTGGAAATTCATTCTGACAGAACTCACAAAACCAGACCAGCTCCTTACCTGTTAGAAAGAGGATAAAATCCTTACGGCGAAGCCGGACTGCTGGGATGCGCTGCAGGCATTCGGCCGCCAGTTCCATCTAAATGAGCAGGGAGCTTGCGCCCAGCCCGCATCATCTCGGACTTGAGACTCTCAAACTTAGCGATGACCTTGATTTTCGGAGCATCCTCGACCGAATGCCGCACAGCTTCAGCATATTGGTAGAGCGCTTTTTCAGGAAGCTCTGCCTTTAAGTACGCGTCTCCCAAGTGTTCCAGAATCGTCGCTTCATCCGGCTTAAATTTTACCGCTTTTTCGAGTGCAACCACCGCCTCGCGAAGTTTACCCGTCACAAAGAGAAACCAACCCCAGCTATCGGTGATGTACCCATTGCCGGGTTTAAGCTTCATGGCCTTTTTCAGCGCCTTTTCAGCGTCAGAAAACCGAACTCCCTGGAGCGTCCAAGTGTAGCCCACATAGTTGAGGGCATCGACGTGGTTGGGGTTCAGCTTCAAAATTTCTTCCATCTGGGCAAGGCTCTTGTCAGTTTCCCCCTGTCGGTCCAGTAAAGACCCCAGGTAGTAACGGATTTTTTCGTCTTCAGGAAACCCAATGACTGCCTTATCGAGGACTGCGATGGCGCCGCTGACGTTTTTGGACTCTTCCTCAAGTGTGGCCAGAAAGAGGTGAAAGCCCGCAAATTTGGGAGACTTCACAATCGCAGACTGCATGAACTTCTTAGCCTGATCTGCGCGTCCACTCTGCTGGTAAAGGTAGCCCACATGAAGAGCCGCATCCGTAAACAGGCGCGAGCCGCCGTCGATTGAGCTCAACTCGACGATCGCCTCGTCGGTTCTTTTGAGTTCTTCGAAGATACTGCCCAGATAATAATGAATACGGTCTGACTCCGGAGACTTCTTCAAAATTTGCTGAAAAGTGACGATCGCCTGGTCGTACTTTTTCATTTCCATTTGAACCAGTCCGAGCTTGACCCGGACGTTGAGGTCATCGGGATCAGATGCGCGAAGAGCTTCTAGGAAAGGAACTGCGCTCGAATATTTCTCAGCCTTTAAATAGAGGGTGGCCAACCGATTGGCTGCCGCCAGGTCTTGCTGATCTTCGTAGATCTGGCGATAAGTCGCGATCGCCTTTTCGAGCTCCCCTTTTTCTTCGTAGAGAAATCCAAGCGAGAGTCCAGCCTGAGTAAAAGAGGGCTTAAGCTCCAAAGCCTTCTTAAAGGCCGAAACCGCCAAAGGCCACTGCTCCTGCGATTGAGCCGCGCGGCCCAGGTAAAACCAGCCACTCACAGACTCGGAGGATTGCCGCGTAAACTTCTGAAGCAATGCCACGGCCTGCTTTCCGTGCCCATCTTCAATCAGGACCTGAGATTTAAAAAAAGTCGCCTCCTCATGAAGAGGGTCTTTTTTGAGAATGAGATCGTATTCGGAGAGTGCTTTGGGGTTTTCTCGGGTCGATGAATACAAACCTGCCAAAAGAAGTCTCGCGTCCGTGTAATTTGGATCGTGCTGCAATGCTTCTTTGCACGTTTCCATAGCGGCAGCGATCATTCCCTTTTTGACGTACTCAGTCGCGAGTCGGGCATGCACCACCGGGGATGTCGGGTCAAAAAGGAGTGCCAATTTGTACTCTTCAATGGCTCGGTCCGAATTTCCCTCCGCCACATAGGCCTGCGCCATGCTGAAGTGATATTCTGCGCTCGCCTCAGAATTTCTTTGTGCTATCGCCGCATTAGACTTTCCTCTGCGAAGCATCTCGGCCTCACTGGCTGGGGCCTCGGCGGTTTTCTGGGTCATATCGGGCTGAACCGGCAGCTGCGAACAGGCCACGGCTGACGCTACAAGTAGGATTGGATACAGGGCCTTTTTCATTTGAAGCACGTCTCCTCCAAGAGACGGATCGTCCTTTTCAAAGAAAACCTTGAAGGTTTGGCCCCCGGATACCGTCCGACAAAACGTCGGATGGTTTGGAACACGATGTGCATTGCACCCCTGCCAGCAGCCAGGAAGCCCCGAAAAGGTTTCCGGCACCGCGCTTGACTTTGGTGCGGTGGGTTGTTATTCGGCTGGATGGGCGCCGTTGACACAGTGTGACACAAGCCTAACGGTAAGTGTA
>CAMBEX010000125.1 GCA_945865865.1 Bdellovibrio sp. ZAP7 | reverse complement strand
CGGAGAATCTTGAGGGTCTCTGGATTTGCAAATCCCCATACGCTGTCGCTTCGAACGGCCTCGATACTCATGCCCGTGTTGGCAATCGCGCTACGTTCTTCTTTGGTTTTTGCAGCGACCTGAATGAAGCGCCTGTCGGTGCCTTCTTCAGCTTGAGCGGTGATTTGAAAAGAGTTTGCAGTGATCAGAGCCAAACCGATCAGCAGTGCGACGGTCTTGGAATTCATTCGTGAATTCATATGGTGAACCCCCCCTTGGGTTGCATTTTCGGTGAGGATAGGGCTCTCAAGCGGTCTTTACAATACGAGCTGCAAAAAAAACCCTGAAGTTTAAGGAAGTTGAAAGCGACGCAAAAAATACCCGAGCAAATCGCTAAAGTTTTATCGCCTTGCACCGATAAACTAAGTGTAAGGCAGAGGTCAGATAGAAGGGCCCGCCGAAGAGTTAAACGCAGGATTCATTGGGATAAACAGGGGTGGAAAATGGTTAAGAGCGGCGCAGAAAAAGAACATAAACCGGTCGAAAAGAAACACGAAGACGCGCCTGCGAAGGCCGCGAAGGGTCACCATGTCGCTCCTGGCGGTTGCCATAGCTGGGGCTGCAAAGCACACGAGAAGCGCTTTAGCTTCTGCGAAGAACACTTCGAACAATTTAAGTTTGGTCTGATTAAGAAAACCGGCGAGCCGGTTTCTGATTACGAGAAAAAGTTCGAGCACTACCAGGCGTTTCAAGCGCGCCAACGTGCTCATAAGGTTGCGTAACGACGCGTAGCTCGCGTTCGTGGCAAAAGCGCTGTACCCACCACCTCCTCATCGAGAGGGCTCCAGAGGCCGACCAGGCTTTTCGGGGCCCTCTCTTCTTTATAACGCCCCCAGCTCCGCTCACTTCGTTCGCTCGGCTCAGGGGCTAAAGCAAAAACCAAAGCAAGATAACGCCCCAAGCTCCGCTCACTGCACGAGGTCCGCTCAAGACTCATGTGTTGCAGGCCCCGGATTGATGTGTAGCATGAGGTCATCATGAAAATTTTGAGACTTCTTTCGCCCCTGTGCCTCCTGATACTTTGCAATTGCGCCATTACCTTCCGACTGCCGAGCACTCGCTTTGAAACGCCCGAAGCTACGGGGGGATCTGGCGGACTTCTCTGGGATCTTGCGGCAAGTAACAACACGGAGGTCGTGCTGACTGACGACTTCACGGTGACCGCACCCAACACGACTCGACCTGCAATCCGCTCCACTAACGCCGGAGCGCTGAACGTCGGCTTGAGTGTCGTGGATCGACTCGAACTTAAGCTCAAAAATTTTGACACCCTCTCGGCAAAATTTCAGCTCCTGGGGCCAGCCAAGTCCAAAGCAAAAACAGGGGATTTGTCTCTTGCGCTCTACGCCTCGGGTTCGATCTCCAACACAGAAAGCACGTCGGGTTCATACACCTATAGTCTCAGCAACCATCGCTACGACGGAATGGCCATTCTGGGTTACCGACTCTCGGATACTCTCCTGGCCTATGGAGGAGTGTTTAGGGCGTTTGCTGATTTTGATGGCTCGCGCACACTTTCGGGCTCCGCCGCAGTGCCATTTGCGGGAACGGGCGCAAACAACGGCGCGTCGATTGGCTTTGAAATTGGCAATCAAAAGGTCCGCTTTATTACCGAGGGAAGCCTCAACCTCGTAAAAGCAGGCGAAAGCTCGCGCCGCTTTTTCAACGGCGGATTCGCGATGGAGTACCACGGATTCTAGTTACGCGCGTTCAATGCCCAGGGACTTCAGTGTGGCGAGCTGAATCTCTCGGATCTGTCGCGCGGCAATGAGAGCAGCGTCACTGAGCTGATCTAACTCCTTGCGAGAAAACGCCTGTTTTTCTGCAGTTCCTTGTACTTCTACAAAGTTTCCGCCGCCGGTGATCACAAAATTCATATCGACATCGCAGGACGAGTCTTCTTCGTAATCCAAGTCGACGAGGACTTCGCCACCCTTAACGCCGAGGCTTACGGCCGAAACCGTATCGATCCAGGCATCGCCGGTGATTTTTCCTGACTTCTTTAAATTACCAAGCGCGATGGCTACAGCGACGCATGCTCCTGTTATCGAAGCGCAGCGGGTTCCGCCATCGGCCTGAATCACATCACAATCCACCATCACAGAGCGCTCACCGAGCGCTTTGAGGTCCACGATCGCACGCAAGGCCCGACCAATGAGTCGTTGAATTTCGTGAGTGCGACCCGAGATTTTTTCGCGATCGCGTTTGCTGCGCGTATGAGTGGCGCGCGGGAGCATCGAGTATTCAGCCGTGACCCAGCCCCGACCTTTTCCGGTCATCCATTGAGGAACGCTCTCTTCAACTGATGCGGTGCAAAGCACATGGGTGTGTCCGAACTTCACCATGACCGAACCCTCCGCATAACGATTAACATTGGGTTCAATTGAGATCGGACGCAGGTCGCTTGCAAGCCTTGAGGCGGGTCTTCTTTCGATGGTTTTTTCTGTAGAAATGGACATGTTTTTACTCCCGGCTTAACGCTTCAGTCGTGCCAAAAAATAGGCTAGAGAAAGTTGTATGAAGTTAGTTTCACCCGGCTATCACGAATTGGCGGCGCAATGGAAGTCTCAGCTTTCTCGCGGGATGCAAGAAGATGGCTGGGAGTTGGACTGGACTGCGATCGGAACTGGGGTGCCATCCAAAAAAAATATTCACGCTAAGATCGTCGCCAAAGAGGACGGAGTCTGGGCTGCCGAGGGCCTAGGTCACGCAGCCAACGAGCTGTTTGGAATACCGATTGTTCGAAAAATCGCAAGAGACGGCACCCGGGTAAAAGCAGGGCGGATCGTTTCTCAGTGGTCGGGTCCCGCGCGCCTGGTGCTTGCGCTTGAGCGCCCCTTTCTCAATCTAGCGGGCTATGTGAGCGGGGTAGCGACACTCACCCATCGGCTTGTACAGAGCGCCCAAAAAGCCCAAAAAGCAGTTAAATCCGGCAATAAAGAAATTCGAGTCACGGCCACTCGGAAAACGCTCCCCGGCTATCGCGACATCGCCATCCACGGCGTGCGCTCGGGCGGCGGATATAGCCACCGAGTGAGTCTTTCGGGCGGAGTCCTCATAAAAGAAAATCACATTGCCGCTGCTGGCGGAATTTCAAAGGCAGTCCAGGGCGCGAGATCCGTTGCTCCGCATGGACTCAAGATTGAAATCGAAGTGAGAAACCTCAAGGAACTTCGAGAGGCTCTCGCTGCTGGCGCTGAAGTCGTGATGCTTGATAATTTTTCGCCCGCGCAAGTTACCGAGGCAGTGACTCTGATTCAAAAAGGCGCACACGGCTGCATCGTTGAGTGTTCGGGCGGAATTCAAGAATCCAATATTCAAGAGTATGTGCAGCCAGGCGTTCACGTTTTATCGGTTGGGGCGCTGACCCACTCCGCGCGCGCACTCGATCTCTCTTTATTGGTTGAGTGATGTCCGCACAGTTTTCAATCAATTCTGTCATCGAGAGCTGCGAGTCCACCAATGACCTCGCAAAAGAAATGGGAGCGTGGGGACCAGAGCGCGCGCCGCATGGAAGCTGGATTTCCGCGCGCATTCAGAGCGCTGGACGCGGTCGTTTGGGCAGGCACTGGAAGTCTGAAGCCGGAAATCTTTTTTTGTCCCTGATCGTTCGACCCGTCAGCTCCGCAAATCTTACTTGGATTCCGCTCGTCACCGCAGCGGCCGTCGCCCAAACCTTGTACAGACTCTATCCCTCCATCAGTGTGCGGATTAAGTGGCCCAACGACCTTTGGATTTTGAATGGGATTGGGCCCGCTAAAGTGGGCGGAATTCTCTGTGAGTCGGTCAGCAGCAAAGCAGGCACTTTTGTCGTCATCGGATTGGGGCTTAATTGCGTTCACGCGCCTGAAAATCTCGACCAAGCCACGACGTGTCTCGCTAACGAAATCAGCGGCGCAAAAAACCAAGTCACCGCCCCAGTCACTGCCGACGATGTGCGCGCGCCCATCGCACAGGCGATTGCGGATGCCGTGGGTCGCCTCGACAGCGAGGGGCCGGCCGCACTGAAGCGCGAGTACGAGGAACTTGCGGTATTTCAGCGGGGAGCTGAAGTTTTTTGGGTTGGAGCAAGTGGCGCGAAAAAGTCAGGACGCGTCGTGGGCTTGGGCGGTTACGGAGAGCTTAAAGTGGTGGGCGAAAACGGCGTCGAAATACCGCTTTTTTCTGAAGACGTGAGCGTCAGGCCGGCCTAATGCGCCGGCGCGTTGAGCATTTTGTGAATTTCTTCTTTGATGATTCGCTCCGCAATATCGGGGAGCATCTTTTTGGCCATCTTCTCGAGTGCCGCCTCAACGTGGCGCCCGATTATTTCCTGCATTTGCGCGTCAGTCACTGGAAGAGCGCTGGCTTCGGGAGCCTGCTGGGAATGAGTCGGGGGCTCGTGTTCGGGCGCGCTATGATACGCACTGGCCGCGTTTGAGCTGTCTCCGTGAGACTCATTCTCGCCATTGAAGAGAGAAGGCGGTGGCATGAGTGAGGGCTCATTTTCATACATAAGCTTGCTATAAGTATTTTCGCCCAAAAGCCGCGGAGGCGGCGGGGGGGTAATTTGCGCGGCGGCGGGAGAGCTTTTGCGGGCCGACTCGCTGACATTCCATTCAAAGTCATCGAGTCCCGTCATCTTGAGAGTGGACTCCGTGAGTTCGCGGATGTCCGAGTCGTCATGAAGAGGCGAGACAGAGCGTGCGGGGCGAAGTGGCTCAAACGACTCGTGCGCAGGAAATTCGGTGGGGGGTGCCGGCGAAACAGTCTCAAACTGTGGGGCCATCGGTATTTCCAGCGAGATTCCGGAGTGGTCACTGGACTGAGTCGACTCTTGGCTCACAGGCGAAACGTTTTGGGCTAAAACATTTTGAATCACTTTGCGCAGATCAGCCGGGTCAAAGGGCTTAGTCAGCCTTCCGTGAAACTGGGAGCGTTCGGCCAGGGCTTCGTCGAATTTTTCAAAGGCGCTCGACATGAGCACGAAGCGACAGTTCGGCAAACTTCCGATGTCTTCGATAGAACTTTTGACTTCGAAGGCGGATTTTTCAGGCAGTGAGACATCGATCAAAACTGCGTCAGGACGAAAAAGCAGAATCTGCTGAATCGCGTCCTGGCCGTCGGAGACGGTTTGAATCTCATAACCTTCATTGGAGAGCGCGAGGCGAATGACCTTTTGAATGGTCAGGCTGTCGTCTGCCACCAGTAATTTTTTGCCGGGCATTGTTTTCCTCTAAAAAGAATCCTTAACAAGTGTGTCATCTCCAACACGCCCTGTAAAGCGGCTGCGCCTGAAAACACAAACGATATCGAGGGAGAGCGAGGCGCGCTGCGTGAGCGAAAAGTTTCAGCAGGGGTTTGGTTTTGAAGCTTGGATTGAGGTATACTGAAGGTGCCTCTGGACTGCGATTATATATTTGGACCCTACAGTCAATAACCCAGGGGGCTGTTCCTGAGCAGTGGTGAGCATGCCTGGTTTAACTAGGAAGCCTAAAGCTGCACTACGGCGCCCACTTAAAGATCCCGGGTTCCAATTGACTTCGCAGTCCAGGGGCGTTTTTTTTGCGCCTACCCTCCCGGTTTCACGGGAGCGGGTCTCCGGGCCACAAAACTCCCGAGTCCGAGCAAAAATTTGACAATCTTGATCGGTCGCCACTAAGCTTTTTGTAGAATTTGAAATCGATGATTCTGGGGGACTTTTATGGCGCTTTCTAAAGACACTCTATTGCCGCAACAGGGATGGATTCACGAACTAGCTAGGGGCGAAGTTTACCCAGATGCTGATCGTTTGCTGCAACTTGGGAGCGGCTTCGATCCGCAGCAACTCATCGAGGAAAGCACCGTCAGTTTTTTGTCAGGACTGCGTGAATGCTTTACTGAATATGCGCGCATCTTCAATGGCTACTCGGACGCCGGTTCACGCTTTCAAGAGATCAAAATTTATAGCACTGCCCAAACAGCGGCTGACTTCATGGTTTTTAGAAACCAGGTCAAATTGATATTAGGCAACACAGCGCACGGTGTGATTCAGATTTCGTTTGCTCAACACCAGAGAAATACTCTTGCTGTGGATGGGCAGTCTCAAAATGTGCAACAGGGTCAGAAGTCGCAGGAACTCCTGGCGCAGATCGGCCCCTTCAGGGACGTGTACTGGACTTTTCAGGGAGAGAAAGTCATCCCCGAGCAAGTCGCTAAATTTTATTTCGTCGAATTCGCGCGGGCCACTCGCGACACGCGCAAATCACGATCAGACAATCAAGCCTTGCTTGATCAGATCAAAACCCTCCTCCAGCAAAAGGGGCTTGATCTTTAAGCTCTCCACGGTGTGAGTGGAATTCAGCGAATAATCAAATCCCCATTGGGTTGAATGGGACTCTGCCGCCGCGGCTGACTTCTTGGCGACAATCAAGCCTGGGTCGTATCCAAATGCGTCGGCAAACTTTCTTCCAAAATCGAAGTGCGTCATTTTTGTGAGCCCTCCGTAGTGAAAGATTTTATTTCTCGGGCCCTCATCGACAATTTTTTCGATGAGTTCGCACAGCCCAGAAATCGGCGCAAACGAGTGGAGCTCATTTGTGTTCAGTTCCAGACGCATCCCCTTGTCCAGTCGAGTGCGGAGTTGGTCCATCAAATTTCCGACCCCTCCAAGACTTCTTCCGAACAAAGGACTTGAACGAACGATCGTATAGTTCATTGCGCGCCCTTTGACCGCGTTCTCACCCGCCACTTTGGCTTTTCCCAGCGTGCTCAGGGGTAAGACCGTGTCCGACTCCTTGTAATTGCCTTTTGCTCCATCGAATGCGTAACAGTTTGACAGGTAAACAAATCTAGAACCAACAATAGTCGCAGCTCCAAGCACAAGTGTCGGCCCACTGACGTGGGTCTTTTCAACCTCTCTGGCGTTGGCGTCTTTTTGTGCCCACTCCAAGAGATTGTTGCCCGCCACATAAATCACAACATCGGGCCTTGTGCTGTAGATGACATGCTTGATCCAGTCCGGTTTATCGAAACTCATCGGAATCGTCGTGACTCCTGGGATCCTGGTCTTCCTTGAGTAGGAGGTCGCGAATACCTTGTGGCCTTCGCGGAGCCTGAGTGCGAGGTTCGCACCCACGAAACCGCTACCCCCTACGATCAAAATGGACTTGGTCATAACCGGACTACGCCCCCATTATTAGCCCAACAATTTCAGAGCCGCCTGATTGGTGCTGTTCGCTTGACTCAGAACCGAGATTCCAGACTGCATCAGGATATTTTGCTTGGTCATCTCTGAAGCTTCTTCTGCAACGTCTGCGTCACGAATTCGGCTGTTTGCAGCTGAGAGATTCTCGTCGCTGATGGCAAGAGTGTTGATCGAAGACTGGAGACGATTTTGAATCGCGCCCAAATCTGCTCGGATGCTGTTGACCTGAATCAAGGCATCGTCAATCACCGACAAGCTCATCTGAGACCCTTGCTTGGTGGCGACGGATTCGCCCCCGAGCTTGAGTGATTCCAACGAGGTGTCAGATCTCTCGCCGTTATAAGTCACGCGATCCAACAGAGGATTGTTTCCGGTTCCGACCTGGAATTCGAAAATCCCTGCAGTACCGTTCAACAGGGGTGTCCCGTTGAAACTGGTGACGTTGGAGATTCGGTCGATTTCCTGCTTGAGTGATTGAAACTCGCGATCCGCGAATTGCCGTTCCGTGTTGCCGATCGTATCAGATGCCGCCTGGATCGATAGTTCTCGCAGTCGCACCAAAATATTTGAAACTTCGTTCAGGCCGCCTTCAGAAACCTGAACCAGCGAGATCCCGTCCTGAGCATTTCTTTTTGCCTGCCGCATTCCTCGGATTTGAGCACGCAGATTTTCAGAAATCGCGAGCCCTGCCGCATCGTCGCCTGCGTGGTTGATGCGCGATCCACTCGACAAACGTTCGAGTGTCTTATCCAAGTTGTTTCGAGTCATCCCCATCTGCCGTAAGGCATTGAGGGCCGTGGTATTCGTTGAGATTCTTAGTCCCATATTCAGCCTCCATTCATAAGCGCATCCTCCGTGATAGCCTGCGTCTATCCCTAAACGCAGTGGCGTCCATGCCTAGTTTCTGGTGCACTTTCTTTCCCAGACCATCTG
>CAMBEX010000124.1 GCA_945865865.1 Bdellovibrio sp. ZAP7 | reverse complement strand
CAATGATGAGCCCTTGGGGAGTTTCTCTTTTGTGGCGCTCACCACTTCTGGCCAAGAAACAAAGGTGCCGTGCTGGGGCGACATCACCATTCCGGTATTGGAAGGCTTGCCGGGTCCGCCGTCTCCCGCCCATCCATTTTTTGAAACGCCATGGTCCGCCACATACATGACGAGATGATTTCCGGGTTCAACTTTTGAGGCTTCAGTTCGAAGCGCGTCGAGTGCGCTGCCGCTCCGGGTGGCGTTGACCGATTGTTTTTGCGCGTAGTTCCAGTTTCCGAGAGGGGCTCCGCGTCCGTTGCTACCGATAATGAGAGTCCCTGAGTAGTTCTTTTTTTTCAGAGCCTCCCAGATTGTTTTGCTTTCATCCGCAAAGCTCGCGCGATCAGGAATTCCAACCAGTTGGACGTGATGTCCTGCTGCGACTGCCCCATTTCCGTTGAGCGATGCTGGTAGGAGTGTCAGGAAAAGCGCCGCTCTACTGAGTGGAATTCTTTCTGGGTAGGTCATTTCTTAAGCACTCTTTTTCGTGCCATTGAATCAGAAAAACAGGTTTCTCTCTTGAGGCGAATGGAGGCGGGTGCCGCCGAAAAGCTCACGGCCTCTTCGTCGGGGGCGAGTAGGCGCTCGGTGCCCAGCCACTCGCCAAAACATTCGCCGAAGCAAAAGTGGAGCACGCGGAGTTTCCCAGCGACACGGAGATTTTTTACGACCTTGAGATCCTCGGGGGGCATCTCACCGAGTACAAATCGGCGCTCGGAGCGCGAGTTGTGATCGGTGACCAGCTCGAGATGCTGGGGATATTCAACGCTCTCCCTTAAAACTCCTTCGACCCGAAATACGCCGCAAGTCGCGTCGCTTGAATTTTTGGGTACCGGGTTAGCAAATGAAGGGGGACAGAGCGCGACGATCAAAAACGCCACGAGCAACGGAAAGTAGAAGTGAAAGACGCGCACCCTCATGCCCTTAGGATAGCGGGTGGAACGCGTAATTTCCATCCATCTGGTGGGGTGTAAATATTTTGACACTGCTTGATGCGTTTGCGTCTGAGGTGCTCTTTGGGCGCCTCGGGGTTTTGAGGTGGATGGCAGGGATTGGCCGATGATTTCTAAGACTTTGCAGCCCCTCACCTCACGGCATTACGGCTGACGTGGATCGGTCCGAAGGTGCTGTAAGATAGTTATCACAATATCCAATAATGTGATAATGTTCTTGCATGCCTGTAAAGCGTCCCAAAGACCCTATCGCAAGAGCGATTTTGAAGCATCGCCTCATGACGAGTGCCGAGCTCCTAGTCCTGGCGGGCAGCTACGTTCAGATCCGGCGGCGCGCCGAAGCGGGAATGATTACTCCCTTAGGGAGTGGTCTTTACGCCTCGCCGAGCCTAGATCCGTTTGTCGCCGCTGTTTTTGCGGCAGCAAAGTATTACCCAAATGCCGTGATCTCGGGCCTAACGTCGTTGGCAATCTATGAGTTGTCCGACGAGTATATTGAACGCGTGGATGTCGATATTCCGCGGGGGACAAGTCTCGCCAACCGATTGCTCAAAGTTCACCGAGTTACCCAACGGAAAATGGAGGGAAGGTGTGAACTCAAATTTCACGGACAGATGATCCGGATCTATGACCTCGAGCGAACGCTTTGTGAATCGTACCGATTGGATCCCGCCGGCCCGCTATTTTTCAAGGCCCTCAAGCGCTACATGCAGCGAAAGAGGATTAATGCAGACCGCATTCGAAAATACGACGCACTCTTGAAGACGCGAGTCTTGATGCACATCCAGCAGGAGCTTGCGGATGGCTAAATCAATCCTTGCTCAAGCACGGTCATGGGCAACTCGCAACAAGCTCTTCGGAACTCATGCTTTCCTGAGATACGTGATGTTTCGATTTCTAGAGGACATCAACAGGGTCTCGGATGAATTTATCTTCAAGGGCGGCAACCTCCTGTGGATCTATATTCAAACGCCGCGGGCTACTGTGGATCTTGATCTCGGCACGCGAGAATTAGATTCTCATAAAAGAGTTCGCGCTTTGCTCGACAAAGCTTGTGCTGTCGAACCTATGCCCGGAGACATTCGCTTCAGCATCGTGGAATTCAAGGAGATCGATCAAGACGGAAAGCAAGGTGCGGCTATCACCGTTTCTTATCAGACAGATCAGGGTGCTCGAAATCGATTCGATATCGATGTCGTCTACGCTCTCCCATGTGATAGCGGAGAAATGTCATCTCCAATTGATCCCGATCAGATGATTCAAACGGCGACTCTCGAGAATATCATTTGTGACAAAGTCGCCACTTGTTATCGCTTTGCTTCCGGCAACACGCGCATGAAGGATTTTGATGACCTCTGGAGGCTCGCCCGAAGCGATGTGAAAGTCGATTCGAAGAAGCTCAATAAGCTTGCCAAGAATAGATCGATACCCCTGAGCCTCGACAACCAGTGGATCGGGCCGGAGATGGCGCGAGTTTGGGAACCACATCAAAGGCGCTACAAGGATCTGCCTAAAACTTTGGAGGCGCTTTTTGCGGACGTGAACACTTGGTTGGAAGGGCTCGGAAACTCTTGAAGTCTAAAATGAGCGCGACGCTGGAGAGCCTGACAGGCAGGAGGCGGTGTAAAGCAGCGGAAGGTTGGATGCACTCACCGCGATAAGGACTTTGTCAGATAAAGGTCCAAGCGATGAACCTGCTTGTTTTTTGTCCTTGAGCCATTTCAATGACCTTCTGCTGCTTGGCTCCCGTTTCCGTGAGGGCATGGCGGAACGTGAGTACATGGGTGTTTCTTGAAACGAGTGTCGTGAACCAATGACACTGGGTTGCGAATCGGGCGCTCTCCTGGATCATTTTGAGAACAAAGGCGCGTTCTCCTCCCTCACAACAGAGTTCGGAGCCCATGCCCCCAAAGTTCCGAACGGGCGTTCCGTTTCGTGCCGGAGATTTGCCCAATTTTTTCCATTTTAGGCGGCTGACTTCTTGAGCCTCGTCGAGGGAGGCGTGAAAGGGAGGGTTGCAAATCGTGAGGTCAAATAATTCGCCCGGCTTGAGGATCCCTTCGAATATCTGAGAAGGCGATTTCTGTTGTCGAAGTTCGACCGCGTCGCTGAGACCGCGATTTAAATCCCGAATGCGTGCAGCGGATTGAAGCGCGATCGGATCGATATCAGTGCCGACAAAACTCCAACCATATTCACTTTGACCAATGATCGGATACACACAGTTGGCTCCGATCCCAATATCTAGGATGCGAACGGATCGCCCTCTCGGAATCACACCCTGATTTGAGGCGGCAAGGAGGTCGGCGGCATAATGGAGATAATCGGCGCGGCCTGGAATGGGCGGACAGAGGTAGCCATTGGGAATGTCCCAGTTCGAGACATGATAATTTTGCTTTAAAATAGCCTGATTGAGCGATTTGACGGCACGGGGATTAGAAAAATCAATCGACTCATCACCGTACGCATTAGGCGCCACAAATTGAGCGAGTTCAGGACATGCCTGAATCAGCAGTTTGAAGTCATAGCGATCTCGGTGACGATTGCGGGGATGAAGCTCTTTTTTGACCAAGTTACAGCCTTAAATGGGCGTCTGACTCACTTCAGTCGGACTTACTTCCGTCCGACTTACTTCTGTCCGACTCACTTCAATCACGAGCTGTTCACCCTGCTGCATGGGTCCGGGCAACTGAATGCCTGTGCGCACTCGACTTCCGGGAGTCACTCGTACAATCTTAGAATGAAACGGGCAAGTCTCGCCGAGGTCTAACTCAGCGTAGTATGCTTTGACTAAAGGCCAGTCGCGATCGAGGTAAGTCGAAAGGCGGATCGTGGGTGCTGGCGAGGTGAGGAGGTACTCAAACGTATTGTCCTTCACTTCAACAATGAGGTCGCCCTCAGTCGAGGTGCCGGGCTGAATTCGTAAATTAACGAGTGGCATGAGTCTCCTGTTTCGCCGTGTGCTGACGCATTCGGCGGCGCTTCCGGTTGTTGGGGTTTGAAGGAGGGTTTCCGTTCCAGGTATTTGCGACTGGGGCCTGTACAAGGGGTTGCGAAGTTTGGTTCACGAGTGGGCGCGGATTTTGGAGTACATTTGGGCGCACATCTTGGCGCACACGTTGCTGCAAATGCCGGCCGCCTTTTGGCGCCGTATGAAGTGCCTCGGGAGTTTGCATGACCTGAATTTTTTTGCGGATCAACCGCTCGATGTCGGCGAGAAATTCTCGCTCGTCGCCTGCACACAAAGAGACCGCGATTCCCTCTGCCCCGGCGCGCGCAGTGCGTCCAATACGGTGAACGTAGCTTTCCGCGATATTCGGGATGTCGTGATTAAAGACATGGGTGATCTGGTCGATATCGATTCCGCGCGCAGCGATATCGGTGGCGACGAGAACACGGCATCTGCCCTGTTTGATGCTTTCGAGTGCTTGTTCACGTGCGCCCTGCGACTTGTTACCGTGAATCGCCGCGGCTCTGATCTGAGATGCGTTGAGTGCATCGGCCACTCGATTGGCATCGCGCTTGGTGCGGGTAAAGACCAGCGCCCGTTTTGCGGCAGGGTCATTGAGGAGCTGGATCAGGAGAGAGGTTTTTTGCTTTTTCTCGACATGGTAAACGGATTGATCGATTTTTTCGGCAGTCGATGCGACAGGCGTCACCTCGAGGCGCACGGGTTGCGAGAGAATCTGCGCAGAAAGTTTTTGGATTTCGGGGGGCATCGTCGCTGAGAAAAACAGGGTTTGGCGTTTTCTCGGGAGAGCGGTGATGACTCTCCTGACGTCGTGGATAAATCCCATGTCGAGCATTCGGTCGGCTTCGTCGAGGACCAGGATCTCGAGCCCGCGAAAATGGATATGGCGCTGATTCATCAGATCGAGAAGACGCCCCGGGGTGGCGACGACGATGTCGACTCCTTGCCGGAGTTCCCGCACTTGCGAGTGTTGTCCGACTCCGCCAAAGATGACCGTATTTCGAAGCGGAAGTCCCTGGCCGTATGCAGAAAAACTCTCGCCGATCTGCGACGCAAGTTCTCTTGTGGGCGTGAGGACCATGGCGCGTATCGCGCGCGGGCCGGGTTGAACGTCCCGACTCGTTTCGGCCAAAAGCTGAAGGATCGGAAGGGCAAAGGCTGCGGTTTTTCCGGTTCCGGTCTGTGCGCAGGCGAGGACGTCTTTCCTAGCCAGAATGAGCGGGATGGCCTGCGTCTGGATGGGGGTGGCGATTTCGTAGCCTTCGGAGCGGACGGCACGGAGGATGGGGTCTATCAACTGGAGGGATTCAAATTTCACGAGGGGGACCGTACAGGAGTTTGACGCACTTTGCCATAGGGTATTTTAGGCCTGTTTTTAGGGCCTGCCAGGCACTCGGCGCGGCCTGAAGTGATTGCAAAGAAGAAGAGGACCTATTTCATAAGAGGTTTTCAACGCTAAGATCTCACGAACTTCTTGAGTGATTGGTAGTCGTTCTTATCGGCAGTTCTCAGGGCGAAAATATATTCCTCGCGGCGCTTGCCTTCAGCTTCCAGAGGATCGCTACTGGCGTTTGAGCCCCATGTAAAAGATGTGCAGCCCAAAGACTCGAGTAACAGGTCGGTCATAAGACGTGCATGCCTGCCGTTCCCATTGGGAAAAATGTGGATCTGAACCAAGCGATGATGAAACCGCGCCCCGATCTCGTCGATCGGAAAGGTCTGGTTGTCGACCCAAAACTTCGTGTCTCCCAGGAGTTGGGCAGTCTGAGATGTAATTTGAGTCCAGTCCACGCCGATATTTTTTCCGGATGTCCGCGCTTTGCCGGCCCACTTCCAGACCTGGCTGAACATTTTCCTGTGGAGCGCATGAACGAAGCCGGAATCGATCACATCAAAAGACTTTCGACCGCGGAGCCAGCGAACTGCCCCCTGAATGTTCTTGTGCTCGAGCTCGTTCAGTTCACCTCGAGTCGTGATGTAGTCCGGGATGAGTCCATCAAGCTCCTCGGGTTCGAGCGGCGTGGCTCCATGTGGATAGTGAAGTTCCAATTTTTTGGTCATTTGGACTTTTTCTGTCGCTTCATCTTTTGTCCCAGAAGGGACTCCTTGTCTCCCCAGAGACTGGGATCCATGTCGGCCTTGAGCTTGGACGCGAGCTCGCTCACTTGGTCGGAAGTTTGCTCGAGCGAGAGACCTTGTTGTTCAAGTCGCATGGTATGGTCGACTCGGGAGATGATCGCGCGCGCGGCTTGGATGGCCTGATCATCCATGATCGACTCGAGACTCGAGAGGGGTTCCGCGGGGACTATCGCGTAGATCAGCTGGCACCGCATCGCGCGGGCCACCTTTTGAAGAGTTTCTAGGGAGACTTTTCCTTCTGCCTCTCTCTTTTCGAACTGGATGATGGCTGCGTGATCGAGCCCGAGCTTTGCGGCAAGTTGTCGCGTGCTGATTCCAAGCGCGCCGCGAATCGCCTTGAGCCAACCCGATGGGGGGACTCGGTCGTCTCGCAGCCCGAGCAAGGGTTTGATCTTTCTCTCCAAAAGTTTGCGCTGATTTAGATGGCTCGCTTTGCTGGTCTTCATGCTTTTATGGTAACCTAAAGATATCCAAAAGCAATAGTTATGGATATTTAAAGATTACCATACATATGGTTAACGGTAAGTTAAAGCTTACCTCAAGGCGAGCGAGTGGGCGACAGCGCACTGACAGCAGAGTCGGAAAAGCCATTTCTCCTGCCGGCCTCGGGCTGCAACCCGCTCTTCAATGCCGCAGGAATACGCATTGATAGTATTATTTGATACTATCAGTCTATGAACTTCAAACTCCCGACTACGCCCAAAATGCTCCAGTCCTGCGCCGAGATCAGCTTACTACTAGGGCGCTATGAAGGTCTCATGAGTCCCGTGCCACAGCCCAGACTCAGGCGCACTCATAGGATCAAAACAATTCAGGGTAGCCTCGCCATCGAGGGCAACACCCTGAGTCTTGAGCAAGTAACGGCCGTCTTTGATCAGAAGCGAGTTCTGGGTCCTAAGAAAGAAATTCTAGAAGTCCAAAATGCGATAGAAACCTACCAAAAGATGGGGCAGTTCAAGCCCCACTCCATCGCTTCGTTTCAGGCCGCCCATAGGCTTTTAATGAAGGGACTCATTCCTGATGCAGGAAAGTGGAGAAAAGGTCAGGTCGGCATCCTTAAGGGCTCCAAAGTGAGTCACATAGCTCCACCTGCTCCGAGAGTTCCAGATCTCATGGAGCAGTTGTTCAGCACGCTCAACAAATCAAAAAATTTGCATCCTCTTTTGAGGGCTGCATGGGTGCATTACGAAGTCGAATTCATCCATCCTTTTTCGGATGGGAATGGTCGCATGGGAAGGCTTTGGCAGACGGTGCACCTTGTCTCCCACCATCCACTTTTTGAATTTCTATCCGTGGAATCCATCATCAGGGACCGGCAACGGGAGTATTACTACGCACTGGAGCGTTCTGATAAGGACGGCCATGCGGGCACGTTTGTCGAGTTTTCACTCGCGACGATGGCATCAGCGCTGTCCGAATTTATCAACGAACTGAGACCTGGCCGAGTGACTGCCTCCTCACGCGTGGATAAAGCTCGTGAACACTTTGGCCAACTGGAATTTAGTCGATTAGACTATCTGAGATTTTTTAAAACTCTCTCTACTGCGACGGCTAGTCGTGACCTCAAAGAAGGCGTAGAATCTAAGCGCCTCAGGCGTTCAGGTGAACGAGCGCTGACGCGATATCGATTTTCGGGTCGGGGATAACAGGAAGAGCTCTCTCAAGCAGAGGAAGGAAAACAAATGAAAAACCAAACAAACGCGGAACGAAAGTCAGATCGTGAACTCGTCTCTTCCCGCATCATCAACGGGCCGTCACGCCTCGTGTTTGAGGCCTGGACCCATCCTGAGATCTTTAAGAAGTGGTGGGTGCCGAAGTCAGCGCCCATAACGCTTGTGTCCTGTGAGTTGGATGTTCGCACCGGTGGAACCTACCGCCTTGTGTTCAGTGCGGGTGATCAGAGTGCGGAATTTTTTGGCCATGTCCCGCGTTTAGTTGAAATTCGCGGCTGAGTGGTTCGCGTTTAATCACGCAGCTGCACTGTTTTTGTCAACTGCTTCCTCTTGTTTGCAGATTTGCTGAAGTCGAATCTTCAGTGCTGGCATTGCCTGGTAGCCCCGGATCC
>CAMBEX010000123.1 GCA_945865865.1 Bdellovibrio sp. ZAP7 | reverse complement strand
TCTTCGTGTGGGATTTCGAGGTACGGCCAGCCCTCTTGCGTGGTTCAGAAAAAACTCAAAAAACGGTTCAGTAATGGTCCAAACCGGTTCAAACGTGTGTTAGCTTTGAAGGCATATGAGCCAAGCGACAACCGACCTTCAGGAACCTGAAATTCACACCGAGCTCGAGACGATGCGCCATAGCTGCGCGCACATCATGGCTCATGCGATTCAAAAGATCTGGCCCCAGGCAAAGTTTGGAATCGGGCCCACCATCGAAGACGGCTTTTATTACGATGTGGATCTCGAGGTGAAACTCACGCCCGAAGACCTCCCCAAGATCGAAGCTGAGATGACCAAGATCATCAAAGCCGACACTGTTTTTGTTCGCACCGAGCACTCCGTGAGTGAGGCGATTTCTAAATTCAAAGCGCTCAATCAACCTTTCAAAATCGAAATCATCGAAAATCTGCGCGACGGAATGGGTACGTCCTCCGTGAGTTCGTATTCTGAAGGCGACTTTATCGACCTCTGCCGCGGACCTCATGTTCAAAAGACCGGAAAGATCAAAGCGTTCAAGCTTCTCTCAATCGCCGGAGCCTACTGGCGCGGAAACGAAAAAAATCCTCAGCTCCAACGCATTTACGGAACCTGCTTTGCCAACAAGGTCGAACTCGATGAGCACCTGAGGCTTCTCGAAGAAGCCAAAAAGCGCGATCACCGCAAACTAGGCCGTGAGCTCGAACTCTTTACATTCCTGCCAGAATCGCCGGCCTCGCCGTTTTTCTATCCCAAGGGCGCGATCGTCTATAACCGTCTCATTCAATACATTCGCGATCTCTACGTTCCCTACGAATACTCCGAGGTCATCACTCCGCAGATCATGGACGTCTCTCTTTGGAAGACTTCCGGCCACTACGACAATTACCTCGAGAGCATGTACTTTACGAAAGTCGAAGAGCGCGAGTTTGGCGTCAAGCCGATGAACTGCCCGAGCCACGCGCTGCTCTTTGGAACGCTCAAGCATTCTTACCGCGATCTGCCGCTCCGCTATGCGGATTTCGGGCGCCTGCATCGTTTTGAAAAATCGGGTGTCACCCACGGCCTCACGCGTGTGCGCACTTTCTGCCAAGATGATGCTCACGTCTTTTGTACGACCGACCAGATCGAATCCGAGATTCGCAAAGTCGTCGAAATGATCTTTGGCACGTTTGACCTCTTTGGCTTTACCGACATGCAGATTTTTCTCTCCACGCGTCCAGAAAAACGCGTGGGATCCGACGCTCTCTGGGATGAGGCCGAGGCCGCACTCAAGCGTACGCTCGATAATCTCGGACGGCCCTACAAGGTCAACCCAGGGGATGGCGCTTTTTACGGACCCAAAATCGATTTCATCGTCAAAGACGCCTTGAAGCGTCCGTGGCAGCTATCCACGATCCAGCTCGATTTCAACCTGCCTGAACGCTTTGATCTGACGTACACCGCGGCTGACAACTCGGCCAAGCGTCCCGTCATGGTTCATCGCGCGGTGCTGGGATCGCTCGAGCGCTTTATCGGAGTACTCACCGAACATCTGGGCGGCGCGTTTCCATTTTGGCTCGCTCCCGTGCAGGCGCGCGTCGTGCCCATCAAGGACACGCACAACGATTATTGCCGCGAGTTTCTGCACACGCTCAAAAAACACGGAATCCGCGCTGAAATCGACGACCGAAATGAGTCCATGGGTTTTAAAACCCGCGAAGCGCAGACGGCCAAAATTCCGTTCGCACTCGTGGCAGGAGACCGCGAAATGGAAGCAGGACAGTTTGCCGTACGCAAATACGGGGAGCGCGAATCCAAAGTCATGACCGTTCAAGAGATTTTGGGCCTGTACACTGAACTCAATGACATTCCGCGCGCCGTGGCACGTGGAATGGGATCGAAAACCCACTAAGCCATGGCCGCAGCACCGAGAAAACCCCAGCGCTCCAGCAATAATCGACGCGTCATCTACGACGTCTTGTACGGTTTTATTCCGATCACGGAGTGGGAAGAAAAGATCATCAACTCCCCGTTCTTTCAGCGGCTGCGCTGGATCAAGCAACTGGGGTTTTCGAATTATATTTTTCCAGGGGCCGAGCACAATCGCTTTGCGCACGTGATTGGCGTGATGCACTCGATGGATCAGATGCTGCGGGCACTGGGACTCGCGGTTTCAGACCAGGAGCTCTTTGACAAAAAATGTAAAACTCCGGCAGCGATGCTGCACAAGAGCCTGCGAATCGCTGCGATGCTGCATGACTTAGGGACTTTTCCATTCAGTCACGCGATCGAAAATGCGTACATCCGCCACGGAAACGACACTCGTCGTCACACCGAGGCCACCGGAAAACGCGCTGGCAAAAAAGCCAAGGACTTGCCCAACAATCACGAACACCTGGGCTCGTTCATCATCAAAAACACCTATTATGACGGCGGAATGAGCCAGATTCTCGAAGAATACGACTTCGACATTCAGCTGATCTCCAACATCATCAAGGGTGAGTCCGAATACGTGGTCGCCAATCAGCTCATGCACTCGGATCTCGACGCCGATCGCATGGACTACCTGCTTCGCGATTCGCATTACACAGGGATTAAATACGGACAGTTTGACCGCGAATACATCCTGGCCAACCTCGTAACTTTCGATGCAGGTCAGGGCCAGACGGCCTTTGGCGTGCGCGACAACGCAATTCATGCGGTCGAGGATTTTTTAATCGCACGCTTTAGCTGGTACAGCCAGGTCATCAAAAATCCGGGCTCCGCAAAGTTCGACATCATCTCTTCGCACGTTGCGAAGGGTTTTTTGGAGCAGGACTTACTTTATCAATTTCATGACCTGCTTGACATGATCTACAAGGGCGATGAGCGTTTTTACTGGTGGAATGACATCTACTTCATGACTCGCCTTCAAGAGGCGCGTTTTCAAAAAAGCATCCGGGATCCACGCGTGGCCGAACTCACCCAGATGCTTTTGTACCGTCGCCCTCCCAAGACGTTGCATCACCCGCTTTTCGCGCACCGAATTTTAAGTGTCACCACCGATGAAAACGAAAAGCTTAAACTCATCACTCAAATTCGTCGCAAGGTGGCGGAGTTTGAGGCGGTCTTCCGTAAACACGGCACGGATAAAGACTGGCTGTTGGCCGATATTCCAGAAAAAGACGTCATGTTCACCAAGGGTCTGAGTCAGATCGTAAAAAAACGATCGAGCGACAACCTCTACCGCGAGCGCGATCCCCTCAAAGTAGTTTCGAAAGCCGGAAAACCTTCGCTTTTAGTAGAACGTGACAACTCACTGATGAAACACCTCTCGGGCTTTATCAACTTCGTCCCGAGCGTCTACGCGAGCGACAGCGCGCTCACTTTGCTCAAGAGCAGGGGATTGATCAGCGGTTGAGCTGGCTCCAAATTTATCTTAGATATTAGGTAGATAACGCATCTAAATATCGCCTCGACAGCCCTGAAGCCGGCCCGCATAATCTAAGCTTATGCGGGGCTTTCTACAACATTGCGCGATCATCTTTAGAATTTGTGGAATCTATGGAATCAGCACCCTGCTCATCGGTTGCCCAGGATTTTTTGGAAAAAAGACCCAGCCTGTCCTGAAACCCTTTTACTCCGCTCCTCCGAGCGATCCCATGACCCCAGCGGAAGGGCGTAGCGCAGCGGAAGCGGCTGGTGGCGCGCCCGGAGAAATTCAAGACGCCCTGACTCCACCTGCAGCGGAATGCAAACCCGCACAGCCACCCGACTCTGCAGCGCCCATTGCGATCGCAGTTTCAAATTCCGAACTCATTGAAACACTCGTGGATCAGGCGTTTGCGAACAATCTGAATTGCCGAAAAGTTTTTACGGGCAATCGCGGCAGTTATGAGTACGTGCAAAACTCAGCCTACGCGCGCACTTTTGCTCGGTCATTCGCAAAGGATCTTTGCTCTCCCCAACCGGGAGTCGGTGAAATTCAGCGTGCATCCCCTGGAAATCCACAGAAGGATGCACTCGCGCTCGAAAGATTTTCTCGATTCGCAAAACCGAACGCGACTTCCGGAAGCGTCGAAAATCTGATCGCGACTTACTCACTTTCGTACTCACTGGCACTCCGTGAATCCTCTGGAAATTTTTCTGAAGGCAAGGACGCCACTGCGAGTAACAACACTTTGCTGACTGAAGAGGCGGGCGCGTTTCAAGTTTCCAGCAACACGCTAGGAAGCGCGAGCGCCCAGCCGGGTTCCGGCATATACGCGCGTCGCGCGATTTTCGCGCAATTTCTGGCGGAGGCCGCGGCGGCGAAATCCCTTCCCACGCCCGAGCGAGAATCGCGATTTATTGAACTTTGTGGACTTCAAGATGCCGACCGCCTTCCACGTGTGGGGCAAAGGGGGGGCAATCGGACTCAGGGTAAACAATTAGAGTGGCTGAATTCCATTTTTTCATCGGGTCAACACTGCGCTCAGCTCGCAAGCTCGGCTGGAAAAAATCCCAACTCCCTGAGCACGGCGTCTTACTCTCGCGGAGCCTGCTTCATTCAGCTTCAAAAAAAATGTCCGGCCTTTGCGATTCAGTACAACACCGTGACCACTCGAACGCTTCGCAGGCATTTCGGCCCACTCAATATTCAGGGCCCTACCATCCGCCCTCAGTGCCGAGGTATCTTTGAGACCTTGGTCGAGCAAAAGGAACAAGTCTGCAAAAAGCCCCCGGCTCCAAGTACCCCCGCGCCTCTATTAGGCGACGACTGGGTTTAGGTATCACCCGCTCAACTGAGCTCAAGATACTGATATTATTACTCAATAAAACCATACTTATTTAGTCCACTTTACGCTATAAAGGCGCCCGCATGCCAACCCAACCGCGGACAGTCCTTTACACACTCTTTGCGCTCGCCGTGATCGCCTCACTGGGTAGCAGCGCCTTTGCCGATCCGCCCTCCCTCGAAATCGAAGGTGCGATCCGCTCCGATATTTTATTTCGAAGGCAGGATTCTGGAAAAATCCAAGACGACATGAACAGCTCGGAGACCTACCTCCGACTGTCCTCCGATCTCTCCCGCTTTGTCCGCGTCGCAGTGGCCTTCGAACTCGATCGTGATCTGCGAGAAAACGGTCGCTGGACCGAACAATCCAAGCTCAGCATCGAAGAACTCTTGCGTGAAGCCTCGATTGAAATTCACGACGTGGGCGGAGTGCCGGTAGCTTTCGTCATCGGCAAACAAGAAATCGCCTTTGGCCAGGCGGTGACGGCGATGCCGGCGTTCACTCGCGGCGCACTCTATGAGACCCAGACGATCAACCGCGTGTTGGGGCTTACGGTAAGGCTCGACAAGACGGTCCTCGGAATTATTCAATCCATCGAAGCCTCTGCTTTTTCATCCGAAACGGACTCGAGACTCTCACACGGGAGTATCGGCAAGATCGACAGCGCTTCGGTTCGCGTGAAAGGCGAGATTTTTGAAGGCCTTCAGTTCTCGGTATCGGCCGCACACCTCGGCAACAAACATCTCGGATCGGATTCAACAGAACAGCGCTACAGCGTAGGCTTGATTTACACGGACCCCAAAGGTGTCTGGAAAACTTGGATCGAAGGCCTCTACCACGCCGATAAAAACAACCCGCGCTACGGCGAAAACGCGCACTTTGGAATCACAGCGGGGGCTCTGCGACGTGCCGGTCCAGGCGATGTGGTTGCTGAAGTCAGCTGGATTCAGAATGTGATGACTGAAGTCGGCATCGGCTACCGACTCCTTGTCACACCCAACGTAACAGTGGGCCCTGAGGTCCGCCTGATCCGTTGGCAAAATACAGGCTCCGAATCTCGTAACGACCTTCGCGTCGGCATCGTCCTAGAAATTCTTCTCGGTGGTGCGACTCTCTCTCCCGAGGATGAAGTTCTTTTTGGTGCAAAGAAAGAACGCCAAAAATGAACAGAAAACTCGCGTGCCGCATTTTTGCCGGAATACTCATCAGCATTTCGGCTCAGGCCGAGACGCACTGGTGTGCGATCCAGATTCGTGGAGAAGGTCGCGAATGCATCACCTCCCACGAAGCCGAGAGAGAAATCGAAGCTCGCGCACTCGATGACCGCACGCTCGAATACTTAGGCGCTGTCTCTCGCTCTCCCGAAGAATATGCGAGCCTCAAGAAACGGGTTTTGGAACGCGCCTGGCGTCCGGGCCTCGAAGCCATCACATCCGATCGAGTTTGGGAGAGTGTCGGCAAAAAAAACGGCATGTCGGTCAGCAGGCGTGAATTCAACCTGCAACTCCGCAAGTGCATGGATTTGGATCCAGGTGTCGAAGAAATCCGCAAAATATTGGACGGAGAAATCGGATCCGACTTGAGCGATGCTCAGGTTTTTGAGTTTCGAAAAAAACAGCATGAGTCGCGTGTTCTGACTCACATTCGTGCCGCATTTGCATCAGCAGTTCGAAACCATGTTTTACAGAAACGAGCTTCGCGGATCGTGTCGCCCCGCCAGATCCAGGAGATCTACCAAACAAGAGTGGCTTCGAACGTCGAGAGCCGAGAATGGCAGGGCTTTGCATCGAACTGGCTCACCGAAAACGAGGCCGCACCTCTGCTCAAAGACCTGCATTCACTGTTGAGCCGCGCAGGTCACAAAGAAAGTTTTGGAGGCGCCACCCGCTGGGTTCTTCAAGGCGACAGCCTCTCAGGAAATCCTGCGCTTCGAAAACTTCCCGCCTCGGAACTCCCAAAGGAGCTTCCGCCGATTGACTCTACCGACACGCGCCCCTTCGCGGTTCTTGCGGCAACACAATCGAACGATGTGCCGAGCCGCATTCGCGTCGAGCTTTGGGTTTCGACTCGTGCACCGGCCCTGACTTGGGAGCAATCCGCTCCGCAGATCGAAAAAGAGCTCCTAGACGCTGAAAATCGTCGGATATTAACCAAAGAGTTTGAAAATGCTTTTGAGCTCACGTATCCAGTGATTTTCCCCTCACCGGATTTCGTGATCGAGACCGTAGAGCTCAAAAAGTCACTGTTGAAGTTTTAAAAGGAGAATTTCAAATGCGTTCAAAAATATATTTAATGCACTGGTTTTTGACTGCGGCGATTTACGTCGCCGCTCTGTTAGTAGGCACCGCAGGTCATGCGGCTAGTAAGCTCCCGGGTTCGCGCTGCGGACTCATTGATTTTGCCGATGATCTGAGTGATTACACCGTGGCGATGGTCGACCTAGGTGAGCTCAGTCCAAAAGAACTTGCCCGCATTTCTCCAGTCACTGCCTCCCAAATCATTCTGACTGCTCGCGATTACTCACAATTTGCTGAAGACTCCGTGCAATTAGATTCGGTTGAAGAAGCCGTGAAGTATCTGCTCAAAGTCGGATATGACGCTCACCTCGTCACTGTGCGAATCAACGCAAAACCCTACCGCATCGTGAAACACTTTCCGGGTGATAACCCCTGCGGATTGATTTTCAAATTGGGCGAAACCCAGGCCGTGGCTGAAATTCAGGACTCTGATGTGATCTGTAAGCCACTGAGAGAACAAAACTAACTCACCTGCGCCGCTGGCGATCGCGCTCCTACTTGGGATCGAATTACGAGGACTTTGCAATGCGGTGTTGACGCACCGCATTAGTCGCGCTATATCCCAGGCCATGACGAAATTCTCATTCACACTCGCCCTGGTTCTCGCCACCCTGACCTCTTCTGCACACGCCATCACTTTTGAAGTCGTCGGAAAGACCCCCTTCTCGCTGATCAAACAGACCCGCACGGTCGACCTCAACAAGACCGTAGGCGCGATCACCGTGGAGGTTTTGCGCGAATCCCTCGGAAAGCAGATCCAGAGCTTCAATGGGAGCGAATCCTCCATCCTCGAAATCGCAGGCTTGGGCAACCACCTCGAAGTGATCTCGGATTCGAAAATGCGGGCTTACGGCTGGTGCTATTCGGTCAACGGCAAGGCTCCCGAGCTGATGCCTGACCGCGTGACCCTCAAAGCCCAGACCGACCACCTGCGCTGGTATTACGGCTACGCGCTTTACGACAAGGGCGAGTGGCAGGCCCAATGCGTCCCTGTCGTTTGAGCAATGGTCGGGCGGTGAATTTGCACCGGCTAACGCAACACCTTGGAAAAGATTGAACTGAGCCAACCGTTGGCCCAGGGTCTCTCCTTCATGACCTAGCAAGTCGGAAGGGGTGGCCTCATGGGTTACCAACGGTTAGCCTTATGTGACCGATA
>CAMBEX010000122.1 GCA_945865865.1 Bdellovibrio sp. ZAP7 | reverse complement strand
GCGCCCGCAGCCACCGGGTTTTGAGTGGCGCGCAGAAAAAGCTGATCGTCGGCGATATTTGTATTTCCAAAAAGAACTGCAGGATCTGAGTCAAAAAGCACAAAGCCATCTCGATTGGCGATGGTGATTCGAGAGCCCTGAATTTCTTTCGCGGGGTCCCTCGGTGACATATAGCCGATGATGACCGGAACTCCCCCTGGATTGGAAATCAGATTGAGGTCCGCCAGCAATATAGCCTCGAGGGCAGGCTTTCCAATTTTTGAAGAATTAGCGAGGTAAAACGAGTCTTTTAGGAGTGATGGTGCGGCGATCTTGAGCCACTCGGGAGCGAGTCTCAGGTCTGCGGAAGTGAAACCCAGCGACTGGATGGCCGCGTCCTGGCCAAGCTGGAGAATCGGTTTTGTCTCCAAAGTTTGGGGGTTGAGAAGAACTATTTCCGTCAAGATAATGTCGGATTGATTATCGAGAACGGATTTAAGAACGCGACGGGTTTCGGCATCGGCGGGTTTTTGAGGGTCCACTCCCGAAAGAGCCAAGCGGAGTGTGGCGAGAGCGCGGTTGTTTTGATTCACGAATTCACGAGCTGCAAGCAATACCTCCGTGGACTGCGACTGATAGGTATAAGCACGCTTATCCTCGGTCAAAACAATGATTGTGGTTGCGGTCAAAAAGAGGATGACGATAAGCAATAGGCCTACGATACTCAGAAGCAATTTTGTCCTGAGCGAGACCTTGACCTGAATTTGCAGTTGCTCCATGTAATCATTTTCACTAAAATTTCTATTAAGCACAACAAATCCGAGGATCCTGTGGTCAACATTATCAAAGAACAAAAAGGCAACGTCTTGTCCGTACGGCTTGTGGGGTCTATCGAGGAGACGGTCAGTTTTGATCAGATCATCGGTCAGACAGGCGGCGAGCTGCACGTCTATTGTAAAGAGGTACCGCGAATCAACTCGGTCGGCGTAAAGGGCTGGATCAAGTATTTTCAGACGCTTCAGCAAGCGAACGTCCGACTGACCTTTTTCGAGTGTTCCACGGCAATCGTCGAACAGATCAACTTGATCTCAAATTTTGTCTGCGGTGGAACGGTTGAATCGATCTGTGTTCCTTACTCCTGCGGACAGTGCAAATCTGAGTTTATCGCAGTGTTCAAGGCTGCTGAGATCAAAAGCATGGGACAGATGGTCCCTGAGCTCAAGTGCGCGAAGTGCTCCGGCAAGGCCGTCTTTGACGACATTGCTGAAGAGTACTTTGGATTTCTAAGCCGTTGATGGAGCAAATACTTTGAGTCGTGTAGTCTTGCTTTTTTCAACACGTGTCGAAGACCGCACCTTTGCTGAAAAGGTGGCCGCGCACGCGCAGCTCACCCTAATGACAGCCCCGACTCCGCAAGACGCCGTACGGATTTTGAGTCAGCAGCAAGTGGGGGCAATGCTCGTCGACGCGTCGACCCAGGGCCAGTACGACGTATTCGAAAATGCGGTGCAGGAAGCGTTCGGTCTCTTTTCCGATAAACTGAACTCAAATACGCTTCACTATCTCGGATCGGGAGACATCCACGAGGTGCCCTACCTGATTCAGAGCCCACTTTTTGGGCACTACCTGATTAGAAATTTCTCAGATATCGACGCCACCGCCGAACACTACGGACGGGTGGTGAGTGCGACCCTCGGAGAGCGGGCGTTTGGCATCAAAAACTTTCTGAGACCCGAGGCTAAGATCCAAACCGTTTCACTCAAAAAAACCACACAAAAGCAAGGCGCAGTCGAGGCGGTGAAAAACTATCTTCTCGCCAATAAGTTTCAGGCCCGAATTTCCTCGGTGATCGCAAATGCCGTGGATGAACTTTTGATGAATGCGATGTTTGATGCACCCGTGGATGCGGGCGGAAAGCACATTGAAAGCGGCTCCTCACGCGCGACGGAGATTGCACTCGAAGGGCAGAGAGCGGTCGAAATGCATGTGGGGTTTGACGGTAACTGTTTTGCCGTTTCAGTCGTTGACCACTTTGGGAGTCTAGATAGAAGTAAACTTTTAGGCAGCGTCTCCAAGATCTACAAGAAGGACAGTTATCGAGTGAGGACTTCCGTTGCCGGGGCTGGAATTGGCTTGGCTTCAGTGTTTCATTCGGGAGGCAGTTTCTTTTTTGCCAGTGAAAGTGGCGCGAGGACCGAAGCCACAGTTCTTTTCAGGAAGGCCGAAAACTTCAGATCGTTTAAGTCGCAGTTTCGACACCTTTCGACTCAGTTCTATTTTTAACTCCTATGAAAAAACCTACCGTCGTACTGGCATCGACGTCTCCCCGAAGGATCGAGCTGATGAAGACAGCCCGGATTCGGGTGGTGGTCGCGTCTCCGGATACAGACGAGACCAGGCGTCGTGGAGAGTCTCCGCGGCAGATGGTTCGAAGACTCGCCCAAGAAAAGGCGCAGTCTGTCGCCGTGTGGGCAGGGGAGCGTTACTCGAATGCGGTGATCATTGCTGCAGATACGACCGTCGTAGCTCCGGATGGCAAAAAGGTATTGGGAAAGCCGCGCAGTCGTGACGAGGCTGTTCGTATGTTGTCGTCGCTTGCGGGTGAGACACACACTGTGTTGACTGGTTATTGTGTCTTGAATGTTGAGTTCGGAAACGTCGCAAATTTACGAAGCAAAAACGCTGACATCACCACGCGCGTGGTTTCGTCGAAAGTCAAAATGCGAAAGCTTTCCCGACAGATCATCGAAAGATACGTTGAGTCGGGCGAACCCATGGACAAAGCAGGAGCTTACGCCGCACAGGGTATCGGAATGAACTTCATTGATTCAATTTCAGGCAGCTATACCAATGTCGTGGGCCTACCTATGTCGCAGCTTTTGAGTGATCTTGAGTGCGACTTCGGAATTCAGATCTTGGGCACAGTCAAAAAATGACTTCAGAGTTGGGAGAGCGCTACAACGCGGTGCTCGCGCGCGCAAAGGCGGCAGCGAGTGGGCGCGTCTTTAGCTTGATTGCAGTGAGTAAAGGGCAGTCAGTCGATCAAATCGAGCAACTCTATCGCCTAGGGCAGCGAGATTTTGGTGAGAACTACGCACAAGAGCTCACAGAAAAAGCCCGGGAGCTTTCTCTGCGAGGATGTACTGAGCTGCGTTGGCACTTTATCGGCCATCTCCAGACTAACAAGGTGAAGTCGCTCATCGGAATTGTGACGACTGTTCACTCGGTAGACTCTCTCCGGCTTGCCGAAGAAATTTCGAAGCGTGCCAGTTTAGCGCCCGTATCGATTTTTTTAGAGGTGAATATTGATCTAGAGCCGAGCAAGAGCGGGCTTGCGCCGTTAGAGAGTCGTGCGACGGCAGAGGCCGTTTCTCGTTTGCTCGGGATTGAGCTCCAGGGTTTGATGGGGATTCCCGAGCCCGGTACGGACCAGGGCACGAGGGCTTTTGAAGCGCTGAAAGTGTTGGAACTAGAGTGTCAGCCCTATACGCGAGGCAGTCTTTCGATGGGAATGAGTGGTGATTTTGAGCAGGCCCTCGCGGCTGGCGCCACGCATATTCGCGTAGGAACCAGCATTTTCGGAGCGCGCCAGCCCAAAGCTTGAGTTTTCTTTGGCTGCCATGCTAGTTCCAAACACAGGTTTTTGTGCCCGTAGCTCAGTTGGATAGAGTGTCAGCCTCCGAAGCTGAAGGTCGCAGGTTCGACTCCTGCCGGGCACGCCATTTTGAATCTTGAGCCATTTCTGAGAGAATCAGGAATGGCTTTTTTATTTCGTATCGCACAGTTGGACCATCGAGAACTGGGTTCGAGAGTAGTTCATCGAGGAGTTCACGACGCCCTGCGGGTGTGCGACGAATCCACTTACCTTTCGCGGTGGTAGCGAGTTCGAGAACGCTTTTCGCGGTCTCCATCCCAGCATCGCTAATTCGAAGCTGAGCCTGCTCCAATAGATTCGTGTACTCGCGCTGCTTGGCCTGTAAGCGCGTGCGCTGGGCCTTATAGGTCGCTTCATCGAGGGAGCCATCCATGAACATGTCAAACAGCTTGTTCTCCCTATTGACCAAATCCTGCTGAGCTTCGCGGTATTGATCCATCTCGCGCCGGATCGCCTCCTGCGCCTTGATCTTGGTCTCGTTCAACGCGTCGGCGATCTGCTGGGCAAGATCTTCGGTGATGGTAACAGTGTCGATCACCGCATCGAACTGCGACCAGATCCTTTCCTCGGTCACGTTCATGCCCTTCATGCTGTCGTGGACGCTCTTACCGTTCGTGCAGTGATAGAACGGATAGATCTTGGCCGCTTTGGTCTCTTTGTTGAACTTCTTTTTCGGATCATAGACGATGTTGCAGCCGCACTCCAGGTGACCACACCTGAGCCAGCCTCCAGCAAAGATGCCAGCCGTCTCGCCGGCACGCCGAACCGGCGTTTTGTTTCCGAATGTCGTATCTACCGCCCGGAGAGTATCCGCGTCGATGATCAACGGATGCTTGCCGCTATACTCATTGCCCTGCCAAGTGAAAGCCCCTCGATAAAAGGGATTCTTCAAGCGCTGCTCAATACAGCCTGGGAAATAGGAGCGGGCCTTGTGCGGGGGAATGAATCCTTCTTCGATGATCTTTTTACGAATCTCCTCGTAGGAAAGACGTTGAGCGCGCAACTCGTATTCACGTTGCACCTGTCGAACCTTCCTCTCGTCGGAATCGCGGACGATGGTGGTTCCACGCTTCAGTTCGTTGCCAAACTCGTCCTTCCTCTTCTGGTGCTTGTAACCCAGCGGCGGGATGTTTCCGGGATACCAGCCATCCTCAGCCTTTTTCAGCATAGCGTCGTTCACCTTAACGCTGATGGTTCGGCTTAGCTGCTTATCCTGCCATGTCTGGATCTCGCGCATACTGAAGTCGGACGGTGGACTCCAACGATGGAGCTGCTTTCGATCACGAACGTAATGAACGACGATTTTGTCCTGGAGGATGAGCTTTTCCATCCGTTCCATATCGGTGAAGTTACGGGATTCGCGATCGGACATGTAGAACAGAAGGTGCCGCACTTTGTTCGCAAGCGCCCATGCGATGGCGGCATGGTACTTATCGCGATTCTCGGAGTCCTTAGCGGATTCGACGATGGGCTCGCGCTTTACGATCGAGAGGCCGTGTCCGGTCGCATAAGCCGTGATTTCGGCGTCCTGCACATCTCGGCTGGTGTTGTCTTTCTGGCCGTAGCTGCTCACACGCAGGATTGCCAAGGCTTTGGTGCTATCTGACTTCCAGGTTCGGCTTTCACTCATAGGGCACTCATCTTTACACCAAAGCAGTGTATTTCATCCAGTTATTCCTGGTTCGAGACCTCTACTCGGGCGTCCGATCATGCGGCACCGGATTCATCAGCTTCGCCGCAATCTTCGTCACGCCAACGTTTCAGGATCTCGAATACCTTTACAACCTGTCGGAAATCTTCGGCACTCAACCCTTGAACTGGCCGAGGTATCCCTCGATCAGGAAGAGCCTGACTTTTACCTTCATGGAGCGGTTGGGCCGTTGGCTCTTTGCTAACACGTCGATACTGACGCTGTTTTTCCTTCTTGCAGCACTTGCAGATCGCTTCTCTGCGCTCGCCCTTTTTATAGAACTCCGAAATCGACTTCGAACTGCCGCAGCGGGAGCAAGTTCGGTGACCTTCCGACTGCGGTTCCGCTTTGCCGCGCTCATCGACTTGTCGTGGAGTTGAGTTAGCTCCGTTTTGGATCGCCAAAAGCGTAGCCACCTACGATGGCCGCTTCGGGTACAAACTGGGTTGGAATCATCGAAGGGACCTTCGTCATCAAACCGCGGGCATTGCACCCGCAGGACTGGCCTTTATTCTCCGCTCCGCTCGTTGCAAGCGTGCGATCGCGCCCCCGGCGCTCGGGGCTTCAGAAGCCGTCACCGGCGAGAGGCGGTAACGGGATTCGGTGCAAAGGGCAGTTGCTAGAGCCCTGGCAAGTTCATTTTGCGCTTTGGCTTAACGCTAACGCAAGGATTTCTTCAGCGACTCCGGGCTCAAGACTTCGCCGTGCGTGGTGCCCTATATTCCGGTTTTATGAAATTGGGTATCACTCCCGAGCACACTTCCCAGCCAAGTCCAGACTGCTTCCCTGGTACTTTGAAGCTGCGAATTTCACGCTTATATTCGGTATTCATTCACCTATTGATCGGTCTGCCTTCTTTCCCTGGGAAAGGAGCCTCACCAGGGCTGTGCCCTCTTACTACTTATTATCTATTATTTATGTACTTCTTCTCTTTCCCTGGGAAAGCCTAACGCCTTTGCATAACCACTCAATCTCCGACCTCTTTTCCTCCGAAAGGGGTCTGGGAAAACATCTACATTTCCCAGGGAAATACCGAAAAACGGCCTAGCGCCATCCTCAATCTAGGCGACCGCCAAGCTCGCGCCGAAGAAATCATTGCGCTACGCATTAATTCTCTTGCATCCTTGGGCTAGGTGCCAACCCATGACTGAACTTCCGCCTGCCAAGGCGACTATAGCGTTTCTCCAAAATCCTCCTTACCCTCCGAATGGTGAACGCTGGCCCGTAGATCTGAATGACCAAATCTTCAAATGCGCAAAAGACCTTCAACAGCAGCGCTATAGCGAAGAAGAGGCAAGCAAACGAATCCTGTCCGCTCTATCAGAAAAGAGCTGGGATGAAGTCGCCCTCGCAGTAGCTCTATCCGTCATCAGGGATGCCTACCGAAAGAGCCAGCGCCATCCGCCCCGTACTGACCCGAACGCGGATCTCCGGGAACGAATCATGAGAAGCACTTGGTTTGTAAACATCAAAGACAGCAGTGAAAATGCTTTCGTTGATTTCGAGGGATGCCAGACGCTTGAGGTCGATCCCAGGCATTTGAAGAAGATCCTCGCAGACCAGCATGACGAATATAAGCGCGCCAACCAGGTGATCGCCTATTTCACCTACGATCCTCACGGACCCTTGCGATCCAGCCGCGATGGAATTGCAATCTATAACCGCTATGCCCCGCCTGAGTGGAAGAAGCGGAACTATTTCCTGGGCGAGCCAATCAAGCCCAAGGCCGAATGCCCGTCGCTCATTATTGAATATCTCAATCACTTTACCTGCAGCGATCAGGCTTCGATCGAGTACACGCTGGATTGGCTTGCGAATGCCCTTCACAGGAAAAATGAGACGATGCTCGTTGCGATCGGCGACCCAGGAATTGGAAAAGGCGTTCTGGGAACCATCATGAAAAATCTCTTTGGTGAAGGGAACTTCTATAAGGCCAGAGACCAGATGCTTAAAAGCCAGTTCAATGGTGCGGTTCGCGATTGCCAGCTTCTTTTCATAGATGAAATCGCAATCCGCTCGAAGGTCGAAGTCGACCGCCTAAAGGACCTGATCAACGACACGATTGAAATTGAAGAGAAAGGCGTCGACGCAATCCAGGCGAGAAATTTTGCGTCAATCTACATTGCATCCAATCGCAATACCGCCATTCGCTTTGAACCCGGCGACCGCAGGTTTTCCATCATCGAGCTCACCAAAACACCCCTTGAAGCCACGCCGCTCATCAAACGGATTGATGAGCTGACCAATCCAGAGCTTGCCAATGAGCTTGCGCTGTATCTTCACGGCCGCGAGATCCGGTCCAATCTCCACAAGCCGTTTCGCGCCAAGTGGGCAGCGGAGCTCGTCGAAGCGAACCTTTCCGACTGGGAGCACTGGCTCATTTTCGAATGGACGCGCGGAAGGAAGATCGGGTTTAGCATCACGATTTCAGACATCCAGAAAGAGCTTTCGGAGAAGTTTCCCCGTTACAAGCCACCGGGCCGGGAGAAGATTATCGAGGTCTCCAAGCAGTATAACAACGTGCTTCGGGTCACGAAACGAGACGGGCGCCATATCCTCAAGGTCGTCGGTGAGCCGCCTCATACGGACGATCAAGCGCATGAGGGATCAAGACTTCGGCAGATTGCTTAGGTTGGCGGCCAAGCTTAGCTCAAGGTCGACCAGGCGTTGAGCTACGGGATCGGGTGGACAGGGTTGGCTCCAGGTCCACCTGATTTCTTTTCCGCGAATTGACTCAGTCACTCAAGAAATCGGAAAGCTTCAGCAAAGCGGCGAACACAGGGCACATGCTGGAACTCCGGGTTCCTTTTTTTAGAAACGATTCAAAAGGCGAGCTGAGCCACCTTCTTCTAGGTGAGACCCGATATCCGCTCATTTAGTCTATTTAATTTATGTAATTAATATGAAGCCTTG